>NZ_JBNNVR010000211.1:0-1011 GCF_050280645.1 Pseudomonas sp. NPDC089554 | reverse complement strand
TCACAACGCGGCCACGGCGGGTATCTTCCTGTCGCCGGGGGCCAATGCCCTGGGCCGTGGTCCTGCAACGCGTAGTACAGCTGGCGCGAGCCGATGATCACCAGCTTGACGTTCAGCGGGATCATCTGCGGCGTCAGGGTGACGGTGGCGATACGGCCCAGCTCGCCCAGCGGCGACTCCATCTTCAGCTTGCGCGACTGCAAGGCGCGCTTGAGCGCGTCCCAGACGAACGGCTCGCCGAGCATCTTCTCGGCTTCGAGAATCAGGAAACCGCCATTGGCCCGGTGCAAGGCACCTGGGCGCAACTGCCGGTAGGAGGTGTTGAGGGCGCCTTGGTCGGTGCTGTATTCGATGCGCCCGAACAGGTTGTCGTAGGTCGGGTGCGGCTCGAACACCACCGGTGCGCCGCCGTTGCCCGGGTGGCCTGCCACCAGGCTGGGGGCGTACTGCTCCTCGAGCATCTTGCGCGCCACGGCGTCGGTCTTGGCGTCGTCGACCAGTTGCTCGACCACGGTACGCAGCAGGTTCAGTTGCAGCGACTGCAAGTAGGCGCAGACCGCGGCATTTTCCGCATATTTCTCGCACAGCGGCGCCAGTAAGGGCTGCAAGACCAGGGTGATGGTCTCTTCATTGAGCGCACGCAACTGGTTGTTCGACTCGCGCTTCCATTGCGGCAGGCTGGCCAGCTCCTCGTTGAGGCGCTCTTCCAGCTCGGAAATATCCTCATGGAAGCGCTCGCGCACCTCCTCGGGCAACTGGGCGAACTCGGCCTCGTCCAGCGCCTTGCCATCGGCCATGGGGGTGAAGGCGACGTTGCTGGCGTCACGGTACAGCGCCACGTCTTTTTCCAGCGAGGCACGCTCGATCACATCCAGGGCGCGGTCGTAACGCTGGTTGAAGGCGCGGTCGATAGCGCCTTTACTTCGAGCGGCGCTGGAAGTACCTGCGCGAAGGCGATTCGGCCACTGGCCTGCCACCGGCGCCGGCCGCCGTGCGCGATGAAATGGACGC
>NZ_JBNNVR010000210.1:0-1015 GCF_050280645.1 Pseudomonas sp. NPDC089554 | reverse complement strand
GGAGACCCACGGAGAGCGCTACACCAAGCTGCATATCCTGCTGTACACCCTGGTGCTGCTGGCGGTGAGCCTGCTGCCCTTCGCCATCCACATGAGTGGCCCGCTGTACCTGGCCTGCGCCCTGGGCCTGGGGCTGCGCTTCCTGCATTGGGCCTGGGTGTTGTACCGTGGCACTCGGCCGCACGCTGCGATCGGCACCTTCAAGTACTCTATCGCCTACTTGTTCCTGCTGTTCATCGCACTGCTCGTTGACCACTACTTGTTGCTGAATCTATGACCCGAACCCAGAAAACCGTCTTCATCCTCGTCGCCCTGGTCGCGTTGATCCTGGGCCTTACCGTCAACAAGGTGCTCAACAACCGCGGCCAGGCCAACCCGGCCGAGCTGATCGATGCAGGCATCATCCTGCTGCCGCAGAGCCGCACGGTGCCGGAACTGACCATGACCAACCAGGACGGCCAGCCGGTGGCGCTGGACCAGCTCAAGGGCAAGTGGTCGCTGTTGTTCTTCGGCTACACCTACTGCCCGGATATCTGCCCGACTACCCTCGCCCAGCTACGCCAGGTCAAGAGCGAGCTGCCGAAGGAGGCGCTGGCGCACCTGCAGGTGGTGCTGGTGAGCGTGGACCCCAACCGCGACACGCCGAGCCAGCTCAAGCAGTACCTGGGCTACTTCGACAAGGAGTTCGTGGGGGTGGCGGGGTCGATCGAGGACACCCAGAAGCTGGCCAATGCGTTGAGTATTCCGTTCATTCCGGCTGATACCAGCAAGCCGGGTTATACCGTGGACCACAGCGGCAACCTGGCCCTGGTTGGGCCGGATGGGCGTCAGCGTGGGTTCATTCGGGCGCCGTTCAACAACCAGAAGCTGCTGGCACAGTTGCCGGGGTTGGTTCAGCGCGATTGAGTGGTGCCTGAAAAGCTTCGCGGGCAAGCCCGCTCTTACAGGTTCGGTGGCCCTGCTGGCGCATCACCGACAAGGTGTCGCGCTCTACGGCATCCAGCTGCGCGGCCAC
>NZ_JBNNVR010000209.1:0-1028 GCF_050280645.1 Pseudomonas sp. NPDC089554 | reverse complement strand
TGATGTCGGTCAGCGTTTCGGCTTCGGACTCGACAGCGCCCGTCAACGGGTAGCAGCCCAGGGTACGGAAACGCACCTTCTTCTTGACGATACGGCCGATCTCGTGGGAGCCGCGCAGCACGTGCCAGTGGGTGGTGCCGGAGTCGAACCACACGTCCAGGGTGTCGGCGATCTTGTCGTACTGGGCAGCCTCGTCGCCCAGCAACTCGGCAGCGTCCAGCTTGAACCAGGCCTCGATGCCTTCCTGCTCGACGCGCTTGGCCACTTCTTCCATCAGCTCGACGGTGCGTGGGTGCAGCTCGCCAGTCTGCTTGCTGAGGAAGAACGGAATCGGCACACCCCAGTTGCGCTGGCGCGAGATGCACCAGTCGGGGCGGTTGGCGATCATCGAATGCAGGCGCGCCTGGCCCCAGGACGGCACGAACTTGGTGTCTTCGATGGCCTTGAGCGCACGCTCGCGCAGCGGCTCGCCCGTGTTCGGCTGCTTGTCCATGCCGACGAACCACTGGGCAGTGGCGCGATAGATCAGCGGGGTCTTGTGGCGCCAGCAGTGCATGTAGCTGTGGCTGATGGTTTCTGTATGCATCAGCGCACCGACTTCCTGCAGCTTCTCGACGATGGCCGGGTTGGCCTTCCAGATGAACTGGCCGCCGAAGAACTCCAGGGACGGCACGTACACACCGTTGCTCTGCACCGGGGTGAGGATGTCGTCGTTGACCATGCCGTAGCGTTTGCAGGTGACGAAGTCATCTTCGCCGTAGGCTGGCGCGGAGTGCACCACACCGGTACCGGCGCCCAGCTCGACATAGTCGGCCAGGTAGACCGGCGACAGGCGGTCGTAGAACGGGTGGCGGAAATTGACCAGTTCCAGGGCCGAACCCGGAGCGGTGGCGATGATCGAGCCTTCCAGCGCATAACGCTTCAGGCACGCCTCGACCAGCTCAGACCACCCCATCAGCCCTCAATCTCCGGACAGCCTCAGCTCCCAGACCCAGTACATCGCCCAGCACCGCATCCGTATGCTCACC
>NZ_JBNNVR010000208.1:0-1079 GCF_050280645.1 Pseudomonas sp. NPDC089554 | reverse complement strand
GCTGCACCTGACCATCTACCTCACCGACATGGCCGACCGCGCCGCATTCAACGAGGTGTACAAGCGCTTCTTCGCCAAGCCATGGCCGGTGCGTGCTGCGGTCGGCGTGTCGGCGTTGGCGTTCGAGGGCATGCGTGTGGAAGTCACGGCGATGGCTGCCAAGGGCTGAGGGCTGATTCACCGTGACTGTGTGGGAGCGGCCTCGTGTCGCGAAAGGGCTGCAAAGCAGCCCCACCGGCACGGCTGCATAGATCCAGGGGCCACTTCGTGCCCCTTTCGCGACGCAAGGCCGCTCCCACGGTCACCCCAAGGATGCCCCCGCAGCATTTCACCGCTACAATGCGCACCTTGACCGTGACCAGCCAAAACCATAACGACATGTCCCTTCCAAAGAACCACCTGGAACTGCTCAGCCCTGCCCGTGACGTTGCCATCGCCCGCGAGGCGATCCTGCACGGTGCCGATGCCATCTATATCGGTGGCCCAAGCTTCGGCGCGCGCCACAATGCCTGCAACGAGGTCAGCGACATCGCCGGGCTGGTGGAATTCGCCCGCCGCTACCATGCGCGGGTCTTCACCACCATCAACACCATCCTCCACGACAACGAGCTGGAGCCCGCTCGCCAGCTGATCCACCAGCTGTACGACGCCGGTGTCGATGCGCTGATCGTGCAGGACCTGGGGGTGATGGAACTGGACATCCCGCCGATCGAACTGCACGCCAGTACGCAAACCGACATCCGCACCCTGGCGCGGGCCAAGTTCCTCGACCAGGCCGGTTTCTCGCAGCTGGTGCTGGCCCGTGAGCTAAACCTGCAAGAAATTCGCGCCATCGCCGCCGAAACCGACGCAGCCATCGAGTTCTTCATCCACGGGGCGCTGTGCGTGGCCTTCTCCGGCCAGTGCAACATCTCCCACGCCCAGACCGGGCGCAGCGCCAACCGCGGCGATTGCTCCCAGGCCTGCCGCCTGCCGTACACCCTCAAGGACGACCAGGGCCGCGTGGTCGCCTGATAAAAAGTATTTCGGCCTGACGGCTAAGTTCAGCCATCAAGGCAACGATGTTCGTTTGCTCATCC
>NZ_JBNNVR010000207.1:0-1095 GCF_050280645.1 Pseudomonas sp. NPDC089554 | reverse complement strand
TTATGGGTCTTGAGCCAGCCCAGGCCCGCTTCGGTGGTGGTCAGCGGCTTGTACTCCGCACCCACCCAGCCCTGGTAGCCGATGCGGTCCAGGTGGGCGAACAGGAAGCGGTAGTTGATTTCGCCAGTGCCCGGTTCGTTGCGGCCGGGGTTGTCGGCCAGCTGGATGTGGTTGATCTTGGCCAGGTTGGCCTCCACGGTGCGGGCCAGGTCACCTTCCATGATCTGCATGTGGTAGATGTCGTACTGCAGGAACAGGTTGTCGCTGCCGACTTCTGCCTGAATCTCCAGGGCCTGCTGCGTGGTATTGAGGTAGAAGCCCGGAATGTCACGGGTGTTGATCATTTCCATGACCAGGCGAATACCGGCGCCTTTGAGCTTGTCGGCGGCGTAGCGCAGGTTGTCGACGAAGGTCTTGCGCACGCTGGCGCAGTCCGGGCCTTGCGGGCGGATGCCGGCCAGGGCGTTGACCTGGGTGTTGCCGAGCACCTTGGCGTACTCAATGGCCTTGTCGACACCGGCGCGGAACTCCTCGACGCGATCGGGGTGGCAGGTGATGCCGCGCTCGCCCTTGGCCCAGTCGCCAGCGGGGAGGTTGAACAGCACCTGGGTCAGCTGGTGCTCATCGAGCTTTTGGCGAATAGCGGCGGGCTCATAGTCGTAGGGAAACAGGTACTCGACCCCGCTGAAACCTGCATCGGCGGCAGCCTTGAAGCGCGACAGGAAGTCCTGCTCGGTGAACAGCATGGACAGGTTGGCAGCAAAACGCGGCATAGGTTTCTCCTTACAGTGCCTGCATTGGCACGATCGAAGTCGGGGCGTCGTCAGCCGAGCTGGCCAGGGGCTCGAACTCGTTGACGGCATCGATTTCGGTGCCCATGGAAATATTGGTGACCCGCTCGAGAATGATTTCTACCACGACGGGCACCCTGAAGGTTTCGGCCATTCTTTGGGCTTCGCGCAATGCTGGCGCGATTTCAAAAGGCTCGAAGACCCTGATGGCCTTGCAACCCAGGCCCTCGACCACGGCCACGTGATCGACGCCATAGTTACCTGCTTCGCTGGCGTTGATGTTCTCGAACGCCAGTTGCACGCA
>NZ_JBNNVR010000206.1:0-1118 GCF_050280645.1 Pseudomonas sp. NPDC089554 | reverse complement strand
GAAAAGCCCACCGCCACCGCCGTCGCCATCAAGGATGGTCGCTTCATCGCCGTGGGCAACGATGCCGAAGCCATGGCCCACAAAAGCGCCGCCACCCAGGTCATCGACCTCAAGCAGCGCACGGTGATCCCGGGCCTGAACGACTCGCACCTGCACCTGATCCGCGGTGGCCTGAACTACAACCTGGAACTGCGCTGGGAAGGCGTGCCCTCGGTGGCTGACGCCCTGCGCATGCTCAAGGACCAGGCTGCACGCACGCCAACCCCGCAGTGGGTGCGCGTGGTCGGTGGCTGGAACGAATTCCAGTTCGCCGAACGGCGCATGCCGACCCTGGAGGAAATCAACCAGGCGGCCCCCGATACCCCGGTGTTCCTGCTGCACCTGTACGACCGCGCACTGCTCAACCGCGCCGCCCTGCGCGCCGTGGGCTACACCAAGGACACGCCCAACCCGCCGGGCGGCGAGATCCAGCGCGACAAGTTCGGCAACCCCACCGGCATGCTGATCGCCCGTCCCAACGCGATGATCCTCTACGCAACGCTGGCCAAGGGTCCGAAGTTGCCGCTGGAGTACCAGGTCAACTCCACCCGCCAGTTCATGCGCGAGCTCAACCGTCTGGGCCTGACCAGCGCCATCGATGCGGGCGGTGGCTACCAGAACTACCCCGACGACTACCAGGTGATCCAGGAACTGGCTGCCAAAGGCCAACTGACCGTGCGCATCGCCTACAACCTGTTCACCCAGAAGCCCAAGGAAGAGCTCGAGGATTTCAAAAGCTGGAGCAAGATGGTCAAGCCGGGCGACGGCACGGACTTCCTGCGCCACAACGGCGCGGGCGAGATGCTGGTGTTCTCTGCCGCCGACTTCGAAGACTTCCTCGAACCGCGCCCGGACCTTCCGCAGACCATGGAAGAAGAGCTGGAGCCGGTGGTGCGCCACCTGGTGGAACAGCGCTGGCCGTTCCGCCTGCATGCCACCTACAACGAATCGATCAGCCGCATGCTGGATGTGTTCGAAAAGGTCAACCGCGACATCCCGTTCAACGGCTTGCCATGGTTCTTCGACCACGCCGAAACCATCACCCCGCAGAACATCGAGCGGGTGCGCGCCCTGGGCGG
>NZ_JBNNVR010000205.1:0-1131 GCF_050280645.1 Pseudomonas sp. NPDC089554 | reverse complement strand
CTTACTTGTCGCCGCGAATCGAGAAGTTGGCCATGTGCTCCAGGCCCTTGATCAGCGCCGAGTGGTCCCAGTTGCTGCCGCCGATGGCTGCGCAGGTGCTGAACACCTGCTGGGCGTTGGCGGTGTTGGGCAGGTTGATGTTCAGCTCCTTGGCGCCTTGCAGGGCCAGGTTCAGGTCCTTCTGGTGCAGGCTGATACGGAAGCCTGGGTCGAAGGTGCCCTTGATCATGCGCTCGCCGTGCACTTCGAGAATCTTCGACGAGGCGAAGCCGCCCATCAGCGCTTCACGCACCTTGGCAGGGTCGGCACCGTTCTTGGCGGCGAACAGCAACGCTTCGCTGACGGCCTGGATGTTCAGGGCGACGATGATCTGGTTGGCCACCTTGGCGGTCTGGCCGTCGCCGTTGCCGCCGACGCGGGTGATGTTCTTGCCCATGGCCTGGAACAGCGGCAGGGCGCGCTCGAAGGCGTTGGGGCAGCCGCCGACCATGATGCTCAGGGTGGCGGCCTTGGCGCCGACTTCACCGCCGGATACTGGAGCATCGAGGTAGGCGGCGCCGGTGGCCTTGATCTTCTCGGCGAAGGCCTTGGTGGCGGAGGGGGAGATCGAGCTCATGTCGATCACCACCTTGTTCGGGCCGACGCCATCGGCGATGCCGTCCTGGCGGAACAACACGTCCTCGACATGCGGGGTGTCGGGGACCATGACGATGATGAACTCGGCCTCCTGGGCCACTTCCTTGGGGTTGGCCAGGGCCACGGCGCCGGCGGCGACCAGCTCGGCGGGGGCGGCGTCGTGGTGGGTGGAGACGAACAGGCTGTGACCTGCCTTTTGCAGGTTCTGGGCCATGGGAAGGCCCATGATGCCGGTGCCGATGAAACCGATTTTAGCCATGAGAATGTGCCTCTTATTTGTATGGGGCGTGCACGGACCCTGTGGGAGCGGGTTTACCCGCGAAAGCGGTGGTGAGGCCGCTACAGCATTCGCGGGTAAACCCGCTCCCACAGGTTTTGCATTCCAGTCTTCTAGATCGCGTTATGGGTCTTGAGCCAGCCCAGGCCCGCTTCGGTGGTGGTCAGCGGCTTGTACTCCGCACCCACCCAGCCCTGGTAGCCGATGCGGTCCAGGTG
>NZ_JBNNVR010000204.1:0-1133 GCF_050280645.1 Pseudomonas sp. NPDC089554 | reverse complement strand
TTATGGGTCTTGAGCCAGCCCAGGCCCGCTTCGGTGGTGGTCAGCGGCTTGTACTCCGCACCCACCCAGCCCTGGTAGCCGATGCGGTCCAGGTGCGCGAACAGGAAGCGGTAGTTGATTTCGCCGGTGCCCGGTTCGTTGCGGCCAGGGTTGTCGGCCAGTTGGATGTGGTTGATCTTCGAAAGGTTGGCTTCCACGGTGCGGGCCAGGTCACCTTCCATGATCTGCATGTGGTAGATGTCGTATTGCAGGAACAGGTTGTCGCTGCCGACTTCTGCCTGAATCTCTAGGGCCTGCTGCGTGGTGTTGAGGTAGAAACCGGGGATGTCGCGGGTGTTGATCATCTCCATGACCAGGCGAATACCGGCGCCTTTAAGCTTGTCGGCGGCGTAGCGCAGGTTTTCCACGAAGGTCTTGCGCACGCTGGCGCAGTCCGGGCCTTGCGGGCGGATGCCGGCCAGGGCGTTGACCTGGGTGTTGCCGAGCACCTTGGCGTATTCGATGGCCTTGTCGACACCGGCGCGGAATTCCTCGACGCGGTCGGGGTGGCAGGTGATGCCGCGCTCGCCCTTGGCCCAGTCGCCGGCGGGGAGGTTGAACAGCACCTGGGTCAGGCCATGAGCGTCGAGCTGGCGCTTGATTTCAGCGGCATCGAAGTCGTACGGGAAGAGGTATTCGACACCGCTGAAACCGGCATCGGCAGCGGCTTTGAAGCGGGCCAGGAAGTCCTGCTCGGTGAACAGCATGGACAGGTTGGCGGCGAAGCGAGGCATGAGAAGTCTCCTTGCAATGAATGCCCCCGCGCAAGGCACGGGGGCGTCAGGCGGTCAGTCCAGCATCGAGATGGCGGTCGGGGCGTCGTTGCCGACCAGGGCCAGGTCTTCGAACTCGTTGACGGCGTTGATCTCGGTGCCCATGGAAATGTTGGTGACACGCTCGAGAATGATCTCGACCACCACCGGCACGCGGAACTCCTCGGCCATCTTCTGTGCCTTGAGCAGGGCAGGGGCGATGTCGGCAGGCTGGAATACGCGCAGCGCCTTGCAACCCAGGCCCTCGACCACGGCCACGTGATCGACGCCATAGTTACCTGCTTCGCTGGCGTTGATGTTCTCGAACGCCAGTTGCACGCA
>NZ_JBNNVR010000203.1:0-1187 GCF_050280645.1 Pseudomonas sp. NPDC089554 | reverse complement strand
TACCAGAAGGCCATGGTGTTCTCACCCGGCAGCACCTGGTGCAGGATCTGCGCGATACCTACCGCCAGGGTCGGTGCACCACCGGCACGGGCCAGGATGGTGTGCTCGCCGATGTCACGGGCGGTCGCTTCCAGCTGCTCAGGGGTGATGGTGAAGCCCCAGCT
Source organism: Pseudomonas sp. NPDC089554 (assembly GCF_050280645.1). Lineage (NCBI taxonomy): Bacteria > Pseudomonadati > Pseudomonadota > Gammaproteobacteria > Pseudomonadales > Pseudomonadaceae > Pseudomonas > Pseudomonas sp. NPDC089554. The sequence continues at coordinate 1,023 of NZ_JBNNVR010000203.1, read as the reverse complement.
GCTGACGGTGTTGGCCACCGACACCACGTCGGAGCCGACGATCGCCGCCGGGCTGTTCATGGCGAAGTACACGCCTGGCTCGATCACCGAAGCGGCGACCATGGCCATGATGGCGACGAACGACTCCATCAGCATGCCGCCGTAGCCGATGTAGCGGGCGTTGACTTCGTTGTCCAAGAGCTTCGGCGTGGTCCCCGACGAGATCAGCGCGTGGAAGCCGGACACCGCGCCGCAGGCGATGGTGATGAACAGGAACGGGAACAGGGTGCCCTTCCACACCGGGCCGGTGCCGTCGGTGAACTGGGTCAGCGCCGGCATTTTCAGCTCAGGGGCGAGGATCAGGATACCGATGGCCAGGCCGACGATGGTGCCGATCTTCAGGAAGGTCGAGAGGTAGTCACGCGGCGCCAGTACCAGCCACACCGGGAGTACCGCGGCGACGAAGCCGTAGCCCACCAGCATCCAGGTGATCTGCACACCGGTGAAGGTGAACGCCGGGCCCCAGACCGGATCGGCCGCGACCAGGCCACCGGCCCAGATCGACAGCAGCAGCAACACCACGCCGATGATCGAGATCTCGCCAATGCGGCCTGGGCGGATGTAGCGCATGTAGATGCCCATGAACATCGCGATCGGGATGGTCGCGATCACCGTGAACATGCCCCATGGGCTTTCGGCCAGGGCCTTGACCACGATCAGCGCCAGCACCGCGAGGATGATGATCATGATCAGGAAGCAGCCGAACAAGGCGATGGTGCCCGGGATGCGGCCCATTTCCTCACGCACCATGTCGCCCAGCGAGCGGCCGTTACGACGGGTGGAAAGGAACAGGATCATGAAGTCCTGCACCGCACCAGCCAATACCACACCGGCGATCAGCCACAGCGTGCCGGGCAAGTAGCCCATCTGTGCAGCCAAAACCGGACCGACCAGAGGGCCGGCGCCTGCGATGGCAGCGAAGTGGTGACCGAAGAGGATGTGCTTGTTGGTCGGGACGTAGTCCAGGCCATCGTTGTTGAGTAC
>NZ_JBNNVR010000202.1:0-1268 GCF_050280645.1 Pseudomonas sp. NPDC089554 | reverse complement strand
CCCGCGCCTACAGGGACCGCGTAGCCCTTGAGCCAGCGCGGTTCCTGTAGGCGCGGGCTTGCCCGCGAATGGTGCAACCAACCCCTCATTTGAATGGCTTCGCCCCCATTTGGCACACCTTCTGCAATTCCCCTCGCAAGCCGCGGTTACGCGCGCCTCACAAAAACAACGAGAAGGTATCCCTAATGGATAACACCACCACCCTTTCTGCCGGGGCGGGCGCCGCACCCGTCGCGGAAAAAACCACCAGCAGCCGCCTCAAGTCGATCTTCAGCGGCTCCATCGGCAACATGGTCGAATGGTACGACTGGTACGTCTACGCCGCATTCTCGCTGTACTTCGCCAAGGCATTCTTCCCTGCCGGCAACACCACCACCCAATTGCTCAACACCGCCGCGATCTTCGCCGTGGGCTTCCTGATGCGCCCGATCGGTGGCTGGCTGATGGGCCTGTACGCCGACCGCAAGGGCCGCAAGGCCGCGCTGATGGCCTCGGTCCTGCTGATGTGCGCAGGCTCCCTGGTGATCGCCCTGACCCCAGGTTATGAAACCATCGGCGTCGCGGCGCCGATCCTGCTGGTGATCGCGCGCCTGATGCAGGGCCTGTCGGTGGGCGGTGAATACGGCACCTCGGCCACCTACCTCAGCGAGATGGCCACCAAGGAACGCCGTGGCTTCTTCTCCAGCTTCCAGTACGTGACGCTGATTTCCGGCCAGCTCATCGCCCTGGCGGTGCTGATCATCCTGCAGAACACGCTGACCACCGAGCAGCTGTATTCCTGGGGCTGGCGCGTACCCTTCGTGATCGGCGCGCTGTGCGCGGTGGTTGCGCTGTACCTGCGCCGTGGCATGGAAGAGACCGCTTCCTTCACCAAGAAGGAAAAGTCCAAGGAAAGCCTGATGCGCACCCTGATGCGCCACCCCAAGGAACTGCTGACCGTGGTCGGCCTGACCATGGGCGGCACCCTGGCCTTCTACACCTACACCACCTACATGCAGAAATACCTGGTCAACACGGTGGGCATGAGCATCAGCGACTCGACCACCATCTCGGCGGCCACGTTGTTCCTGTTCATGTGCTTGCAACCGGTGATCGGCGGGCTGTCCGACAAGATCGGCCGTCGCCCGATCCTGATCGCTTTCGGCGTGCTCGGCACCCTGTTCACCGTGCCGATCCTCAGCACCCTGCACACCATCGAGACCTGGTGGGGCGCGTTCTTCCTGATCATGGCAGCGCTGTTCATCGTCAGGGGCTACACCTCGATGAAC
>NZ_JBNNVR010000201.1:0-1412 GCF_050280645.1 Pseudomonas sp. NPDC089554 | reverse complement strand
GCCTTGCAACCCAGGCCCTCGACCACGGCCACGTGATCGACGCCATAGTTACCTGCTTCGCTGGCGTTGATGTTCTCGAACGCCAGTTGCACGCAGTAGTCCATGTCGAAGCCACGCTGCGCCTGGCGGATCAGGCCGAGGTAGGCGTTGTTCACCAGCACGTGCACGTAGGGCAGGTTGAACTGCGCGCCCACGGCCAGTTCCTCGATCATGAACTGGAAGTCGTAGTCACCGGACAGCGCCACCACCTTGCGGCTCGGGTCGGCCTTGACCACGCCCAGCGCTGCCGGAATGGTCCAGCCCAGCGGGCCGGCCTGGCCGCAGTTGATCCAGTGACGTGGCTTGTACACGTGGAGGAACTGCGCACCGGCGATCTGCGACAGGCCGATGGTGCTGACGTAGCAGGTGTCCTTGCCGAACACCTGGTTCATCTCTTCGTACACGCGCTGCGGCTTGACCGGCACGTTATCGAAGTGGGTCTTGCGTTGCAGGCTGGCCTTGCGCTGCTGGCAGTCTTCCAGCCAGGCCTTGCGGCACTTCAACTTGCCTGCGGCTTTCCATTCGCGGGCCACGTCCAGGAACACGTCCAGAGCAGCGCCTGCGTCGGACACGATGCCGAGGTCCGGGGTGAACACGCGGCCAATCTGGGTCGGTTCGATGTCCACATGCACGAACTTGCGGCCTTCGGTGTACACGTCCACGGAACCGGTGTGGCGGTTGGCCCAGCGGTTGCCGATGCCGAACACCAGGTCGGATTTGAGCAGGGTGGCATTGCCATAACGGTGCGAGGTCTGCAAACCGACCATGCCGACCATCAGCGCATGGTCATCGGGAATGGTGCCCCAGCCCATCAGGGTCGGGATCACCGGTACACCGGTCAGTTCGGCGAACTCGACCAGCTTGTCGCTGGCATCGGCGTTGATGATGCCTCCACCGGCCACCAGCAGCGGGCGCTCGGCATCATTGAGCAGGGCCAGGGCTTTTTCCGCCTGCACGCGGGTGGCGGAGGGCTTGTGCACCGGCAGCGGTTCGTAGGCGTCGATGTCGAATTCGATCTCGGCCATTTGCACGTCGAACGGCAGGTCGATCAACACTGGGCCTGGGCGGCCGGTGCGCATTTCGTAGAAGGCCTTCTGGAACGCGTAAGGCACCTGGCCCGGCTCCAGCACAGTGGTCGCCCATTTGGTCACCGGCTTGACGATGCTGGTGATATCGACGGCCTGGAAGTCTTCCTTGTGCAGGCGAGCACGTGGGGCCTGGCCGGTGATGCAGAGAATCGGGATGGAGTCGGCCGAGGCGCTGTAGAGGCCTGTGACCATGTCGGTGCCGGCAGGGCCGGAGGTGCCGATGCACACGCCGATATTGCCGGCCTTGGTGCGGGTGTAGCCCTCGGCCATGTGCGAGGCGCCTTC
>NZ_JBNNVR010000200.1:0-1467 GCF_050280645.1 Pseudomonas sp. NPDC089554 | reverse complement strand
GTTTGAGCGCCCAGCCGCCGAGGCCTTGAAGCCGTCGCCGGACTTGTAGGACAGGCCCGTGGCATCGATATCATGGCCCTTGGCGCAACGCACCCTTGTTGATCGTCTCGATCATGTGCACCGGAATACGGATGGTGCGGGCCTGGTCGGCGATCGAACGGGTGATCGCCTGGCGAATCCACCAGGTGGCGTAGGTCGAGAACTTGTAGCCGCGACGGTATTCGAACTTGTCCACCGCCTTCATCAGGCCGATGTTGCCTTCCTGGATCAGGTCGAGGAATTGCAGGCCGCGGTTGGTGTACTTCTTGGCGATGGAAATCACCAGACGCAGGTTCGCCTCGACCATTTCCTTCTTGGCGCGGCGGGCCTTGGCCTCGCCGATGGACATGCGACGGTTGATGTCCTTGATTTCCACAACGGTCAGGCCGGTTTCGCTCTCGAGGTCCACCAGCTTCTGCTGGCAGGCGACGATGGCGGCGTCCTTCTCGGCCAGTGCGGCAGCCCACTTGGTGCTGCGCTTGGCCAGGTCACCGCTCCAGGTCTGGTCGGTTTCGTTGCCGGGGAACAGGCGCAGGAAGTCGGCGCGAGGCATGCGGGCATCACGCACGCACAGCTGCATGATGGCGCGTTCCTGGGCGCGCAGGCGCTCCAGTGCACCGCGCACGCGCTCGACCAGTACCTCGAACTGCTTGGGCACCAGCTTGATCGGCATGAACAGGTCAGCCAGGGCCTGCAGGGCCACGATGCTTTCCTTGGCACTGCGACCGCCCTTCTTCAGTACCTTGTTGGTGGCCTGAAGCTGGTCGGAGACGGCACCGAAGCGCTGGCGGGCGACTTCCGGGTCTGGGCCGCTTTCGCCCTCTTCCTCGTCGTCGCTGTCACCTTCGTTTTCTTCGTCGTCGTCGGACTCTTCCTTCTCGGCGGCGGCCTTGGTGCCTGGAACAGGCACTTCTTCGGTCGGCGAGGCGATGTTGTCGTCAGGGTCGATATAACCGCTGAGGACGTCCGACAGGCGGCCACCTTCGGTGGTGACGCGGTCGTACTCGCCGAGGATGTAGTCGACGGTGCCCGGGAAGTGGGCGATGGCGCCCATGACTTCACGGATGCCTTCCTCGATACGCTTGGCGATTTCGATCTCGCCTTCGCGGGTCAGCAGCTCGACGGTACCCATTTCACGCATGTACATGCGCACCGGGTCGGTCGTGCGGCCGATATCGGTTTCAACGGCCGCCAACGCTGCGGCGGCTTCTTCGGCTGCGGCTTCGTCGGTGTCGGCTTCCGCCAACAACAGGGCATCCGCATCCGGAGCACTCTCGAATACGTTGATCCCCATGTCGTTGATCATGCGGATGATGTCTTCCACCTGTTCAGGATCGACGCCCACGATCAGCCCCGAAGGCGAGCGTGTGCCGCCGCCGTTGGTAGCGCTGACCGTGGCGTCATCGACGACGTAGGCTTGTTTCAGTA
>NZ_JBNNVR010000199.1:0-1576 GCF_050280645.1 Pseudomonas sp. NPDC089554 | reverse complement strand
TGTAAGCGCGCGACGGGTTTGGCACCGCAAGACGCGCTGTTTGGCACCGGCAGAGCCCACGAGCCGCCCCCTCTAGCCCTTTCTGTAGCGCCAGTGACCACCTAGGCGGACGCCAGACCACATGAGCCATGCACGCCAGCGCGCTACGCCACTGGAGCACAGCGCATTGCGGAATACCTGGTCAGCCGCCTTCCTGTCCAGTTGCCCAGCACCGCCGACCGAGTAGAGCCAGTCGTGGATGGTCGCGGCTGCATCGCCGTAGCCCACAACGCTCGCATAGAGCGCCAGGGCGCCATAGCCAGCACACCCAATCATCGCCCCAGTCTCTGGCCAAAACCAGCCGACAACCAAGCTTATGGCCAGCAGGCTCAGTGCAATTGTCCGCATCGGTTTCACGCTCGCGAAATCCGTTTCAAAGCCCATGGGAACCTGTACGGCACCGTGTTGCGGGTCTTGGTAAATGAATCCTCCCTGGAGCCGCGCACGGCTCCCACGGATCGACAGGTCAACGCGCAACGGCAGCGGGAAGTGATCCATTACGGCCACCATTTATCGTCTGCGTAGTCCTCTGGGATCGATTCCATGTCCTTGAGCTGGCGACCCACCATGATCAATGCTTGCTTGCGCTGGGCCGCCGTCTTTCCGAATTCGACGACAGTTTGGGCGTCCATGGGGACCAGGGAGTTGTCGCTCGCGATCCACACGAAATCTTCGCTGGGGTCTGACCAGCGCAGGTCATCTGGCTGCGCTCCTGACATCATGGCCATAAAGCCCAACTGGGCGGCCCCAGCGATGTTCTCGCGATCCGTAGCACGACTCTGAAACATAACCCCCTGAAAGACGATGCCTGAGTCGATTCGGCGATCACGCTCAGCATCCACGCTGGCGGGAGAAACCACGGCCTGCAAGGCAGGCGGTGCGTCAGAGAAATACTCATCCTCCCCAACGTCATCACGGGATGACACCCCCCGATACGCAGTCTCATCGATCTTCACCGCATAGCTCATACGTTGTCCTCATAGCCCAAGCATCGAATGTTGAAGTCAGCGGCGTTTGCCGCGCAGTAAATATTCCGCGATGGACCGACAACGAGTCGCGACATAGACCGCCAGAAGTCGACCGCTGAAGCCGAGGTCGATGCATTGCTCACGATTGGCGGCGGGTTTGTGGCGCTGTTGTAGGCACCATAGGCGTTGGTATCAGCCACCTGATAGGTGGCTCCCGAGCTGAAAGACCATGCAAAGAAGTCTACGACCGATGCGGTTGGCGGAATGAATGGATCGACGCTTACAGCGGCCCAGACGGGAGTAGCGACGTTGCCTAGAACCCCACCCGCCATCGTTGGCAGCGATGGGGTGTTGCCCCCGGCGGCGACGATGTATCGCACTTGCCGCCCGACTTGCAGGAACGACAAAGGGTATTTGTTCGTCCCGTCAGTGCGAGCCCAACTCACACGCGCTTTATGGGTATATCCCGCTGGGAGCGAGGGGTTCGTGGCACTCAGCGAAAGCAGCCCTGCCACTCCGACCGAGCCGCCCCAAATAACCCAGACACTGCACCACGCGTTGACGGGTAT
>NZ_JBNNVR010000198.1:0-1705 GCF_050280645.1 Pseudomonas sp. NPDC089554 | reverse complement strand
CGGCCTCTTCGCGGGCAAGCCCGCTCCTACAGGGATTGTGCCGGACCTGTAGGAGCGGGCTTGCCCGCGAAGGGGTCAGTACAGGCGCCCGATTCATTCGATCAAGCAGCAAATGTGGCGCTATATTCGGTCGACCGAACAAGAACCGAAAAAGGAGCCCTTGATGCAAACCCATCTGCTGATAAACGGCCAACTGGTGGCAGGCGAAGGCCAGAAGCTGGCCGTGCTCAACCCCGCACTCGGCACCCCGCTGGTGGACATCGCCGAGGCCACCCCGGCCCAGGTCGATGCCGCCGTGCAGGCTGCCGATGCTGCGTTCGAGGGCTGGTCGCAAACCGCGCCGAAGGACCGCTCGCTGCTGCTGCTCAAACTCGCCGATACCATCGATGCCCATGCCGAGGAACTGGCGCGGCTGGAATCGGACAACTGCGGCAAGCCCTATAGCGCCGCGCTGAACGACGAACTGCCAGCGGTGGCCGATGTGTTCCGCTTCTTCGCCGGTGCCAGCCGCGTGCTGCAAGGTTCTGCGGCGGGCGAGTACCTGCCCGGGCACACCTCGATGATCCGCCGTGACCCGGTGGGCGTGGTGGCGTCGATTGCGCCGTGGAACTACCCACTGATGATGGCCGCATGGAAGCTCGGCCCGGCCCTGGCAGCGGGTAACACGGTGGTGCTCAAGCCTTCCGAGCAGACGCCGCTGACGGCCCTGCGCCTGGGCGAGCTGATGGCCGGGATCTTCCCGCCGGGTGTGGTCAACCTGGTGTTCGGCCGTGGCCCGAGCGTCGGCGAGCCGCTGACCACCCACCCCAAGGTGCGCATGGTCTCGTTGACAGGCTCGGTGGCCACTGGCAGCCGCATCATCGCGGGCACTGCCGACACGGTGAAGCGCATGCACATGGAGCTGGGCGGCAAGGCGCCGGTGATCATCTTCGACGATGCCGATATCGATGCCGCCGTGGAGGGCATTCGTGCCTTCGGTTTCTACAACGCCGGGCAGGACTGCACCGCGGCTTGCCGCCTGTACGTGCAGAAGGGCGTGTATGCGCAGTTCGTGGAGAAACTCACGGCGGCGGTTGCCAGCCTGCGCCTGGGCCCGCAGGACGACCCTGAGACCGAGCTGGGGCCGCTGATCACCCAGCAGCATCTGGAGCGCGTGGCCGGTTTTGTCGAGCGAGCGCAGCAGGTGCCGCATATCCAGGTCACCACCGGCGGCAAGCGTGCCGACCGCGCGGGGTTCTTTTTCGAACCGACAGTGCTGGCCGGGGCGCGGCAGGATGACGAGGTGGTACGTCGGGAGGTCTTCGGGCCGGTGGTGTCGGTGACTGAGTTCGAGGACGAGGCCCAGGCGCTGGCCTGGGCCAACGACTCGGACTACGGGCTGGCCTCGTCGGTGTGGACCCAGGACGTGGGGCGCGCGCACCGCCTGGCGGCGCGCCTGCAATATGGCTGCACCTGGGTGAACACCCACTTCATGCTGGTGAGCGAGATGCCGCACGGTGGGGTGAAGCTGTCGGGCTACGGCAAGGACATGTCGATGTATGGGCTGGAGGATTACACCGTGGTTCGGCACGTGATGTTCAAGCACTGAGCGTCATTCCCAGAGCTTTAGCAGGGACCTGTAGGAGCGGGCTTGCCCGCGAAGAAACCACTGCGGTGTATGGCCAGGGCTTTGCCCTGGTTCGCGGGCAAGCCCGCTCCTACAGGG
>NZ_JBNNVR010000197.1:0-1725 GCF_050280645.1 Pseudomonas sp. NPDC089554 | reverse complement strand
GCGTCAGGGTGGTCATACGAAAACTCCTCTCTTGTTTAGGTGCAACGCCGCACTGAGGACTCACAGGCGCTGTCGAATATACCTGGTCAACACCGTGGTCGGCTTCATCGGCCCGGAGTACCTGTACAACGGCAAGCAGATCATCCGCGCCGGGCTCGAGGACCACTTCTGCGGCAAGCTGCTCGGCGTGCCCATGGGCTGCGACATCTGCTACACCAACCACGCCGAAGCCGACCAGGACGACATGGACACCCTGCTGACCCTGCTGGGCGTGGCCGGGATCAACTTCATCATGGGCATCCCCGGCTCCGACGACATCATGCTCAACTACCAGACCACCTCGTTCCACGACGCCCTCTACGCCCGGCAAACCCTGGGCCTGAAGCCCGGCCCGGAATTCGAGGCGTGGCTCGAACGCACCGGTATCTTCACCCAGGCCGATGGCCGCGTACGTTTCGGCGACAACCTGCCACCGGCCTTCCGCCAGGCCTTGGCGCAGCTCGCATAGGGATGACCATGGACCGACACACCCCCACTCCGGACAACCCCTGGCTGGCCCTGCGCAACCTGACCCCGGCCCGCATCGCCCTAGGGCGCGCTGGCACCAGTTTGCCGACCGGTGCCCAGCTGGACTTCCAGTTCGCCCACGCCCAGGCCCGCGATGCCGTGCACTTGCCGTTCGACCACGTAAGCCTGCGCCAGCAACTCTCCGACCGTGGCCGCCAGAGCCTGCTGCTGCATAGCGCCGCCAGCGACCGCCACCAGTACCTGCAACGGCCCGACCTGGGCCGACGCCTCAACGAGGAATCGGCGCAGCAACTGCGCGAGCACGCCCAGGCCAACCCGGGCGGGGTCGACCTGGCGATTGTCGTCGCCGACGGCCTCTCGGCCCTGGCCGTGCACCGGCACACCCTGCCGTTGCTGGCACGTTTCGAGGAACAAGCCGCCGCCGACGGCTGGAGCAGCACCCCGGTGGTGCTGGTGGAGCAAGGCCGGGTGGCGGTGGCCGATGAAGTCGGCGAGCTGCTGGGCGCGCGCATGACCGTGATGCTGATCGGCGAACGCCCGGGGCTCAGCTCCCCCGACAGCCTGGGCCTGTACTTCACCTACGGGCCCAAGGTCGGCCTGACCGACGCCTACCGCAACTGCATCTCCAATGTGCGCCTGGAAGGCCTGAGCTACGGCATGGCCGCCCATCGCCTGCTGTACCTGATGCGCGAGGCCTGTCGACGACAGCTTTCCGGGGTAAACCTGAAGGACGAAGCCGAGGTTCATAGCCTCGACAGCGAAGACTCTTCCAACAAAAGGGGCAATTTCCTACTCGGAGAAGAGTAAGAAACCTGTAATGGAGTGCAGATTGCGCTTCTAGCCTGCTTTAGGCAGCATGCGACTTGAACGCTGCTGGCAATGCGCCGTATCCCTAATGGACTCTGAGGCCCGCACATGCGAATCATCAAGGCAACCCTGGAACACCTCGACCTGCTCACGCCACTGTTCGTCAAATACCGCGAGTTCTACGGCGAGCTGCCCTACCCGGACACCTCCCGGACCTTCCTTGAAAAGCGCCTCAAGCGCAGTGAGTCGGTGATCTACCTGGCCTTGCCGGATGACGAAGACGGCCGCTTGATGGGTTATCGCTGGTATCGAGGGAGTGGGAGAGGCGACGGATGCGTGCCTCCAGGCGTTCTATATCGACCTTGAGCGAGTCCAGCTCGCTGAAGGCCG
>NZ_JBNNVR010000196.1:0-1733 GCF_050280645.1 Pseudomonas sp. NPDC089554 | reverse complement strand
CAGGGGATGTCGGTTTGCATTTAACGATTGCCATGATGCACCCCTTCCTTACTCAGCACTGCTGCTGAAATCGAGATCTTGGCCTGGCTGAAGGGAGACGATCGCCTTCTTCCAGTCATTACGCTTGCCCAGACCACGTGCGGTACGCTTGGTTTTACCCAGAACGTTAACAGTCGACACGTTTTCAACTTTTACGTTGAACAGGCCTTCGACAGCTTTCTTGATTTCCAGCTTGGTTGCATCGGTAGCAACCTTGAATACGAACTGGCCTTTCTTCTCAGCCAGAACGGTAGCCTTCTCGGAAACGTGCGGGCCAAGGAGGACTTTGAATACGCGTTCCTGGTTCATCCCAGCAGCTCCTCGAATTTCTTCACGGCCGAGACAGTGATCAACACTTTCTCGTATGCGATCAGACTGACCGGGTCGGAACCTTGAACGTCACGTACATCGACGTGCGGCAGGTTACGAGCAGCCAGGTACAGGTTCTGATCAACAGCGTCGGAAACGATCAACACATCGCTCAGACCCATGCCGTTCAGCTTGTTCAGCAGGTCTTTGGTTTTCGGCGCTTCGACAGCGAAGTCCTGAACCACGACCAGACGCTCGCTACGTACCAGCTCGGAGAGGATGGAGCGCAGGGCTGCGCGGTACATCTTCTTGTTGAGCTTCTGCGAGTGGTCTTGAGGACGAGCTGCGAAGGTCACACCACCGCCGCGCCAGATCGGGCCACGGGTGGTACCAGCACGCGCGCGGCCAGTACCCTTCTGACGCCATGGGCGCTTACCGCCACCAGCCACGTCGGAACGGGTCTTCTGCTGCTTGGTGCCCTGACGGCCGCCGGCCATGTAGGCCACGACTGCTTGGTGTACCAGCGTCTCGTTGAATTCGCCACCGAAAGTCAGTTCGGAAACTTCGATCGCCTGAGCGTCATTTACATTAAGTTGCATGTCAGTTTCCCCTTAACCGCGAGCCTTGACAGCTGGACGCACAACCACGTCGCCGCCAGTAGCGCCTGGAACGGCACCCTTGATCAGCAGCAGGTTGCGTTCAGCGTCTACGCGTACTACTTCCAGGGACTGCACAGTCACGCGCTCAGCGCCCATGTGACCGGACATCTTTTTGCCCTTGAATACACGACCAGGAGTCTGGCACTGGCCGATGGAGCCAGGGACACGGTGCGATACGGAGTTACCGTGGGTGTTATCTTGACCACGGAAGTTCCAACGCTTGATGGTACCGGCGAAGCCTTTACCTTTGGACTGACCAGTAACGTCTACCAGCTGGCCTGCAGTGAAGAGTTCAGCTTGAATCAGATCGCCAGCCTGGAAATCGCCTTCTTCAAGACGGAACTCCCAAACACCGCGACCAGCGGCAACGTTAGCCTTGGCGAAGTGGCCTGCCTGAGCGGCAGTCACACGCGAAGCACGACGCTCGCCGACAGTGACTTGCACTGCACGGTAGCCATCGGTTTCTTCAGTTTTGAACTGGGTGACGCGATTCGGCTCGATCTGATGACCGTGACCGGAATGGAGACACCTTCTTCGGTGAAAATACGGGTCATGCCCGCTTTTCGACCGACTACACCAATAGTCATGTTGTAAACCTCATGAGTGTACGGGGCTTTCACCCGCTATGGCCGCCCATTTCAGAGCGTTACACGACCAGACCGAAGTCTCGAATTCCGCGACCCGGCCTTGATCGGCGAAAGCCGCCAGCTGCTGCAACGCATCGCC
>NZ_JBNNVR010000195.1:0-1763 GCF_050280645.1 Pseudomonas sp. NPDC089554 | reverse complement strand
TTGCCTTGGAAAGGGCGGCGGCCTGGCGTTTGGGTGGGGAACTACCGATAGCTGTGCCCTGGCTATGTGCTCGATGGCGATGTTACGGATCAGCTCCATCATGTTTACGGTCTTGCCGACGCCGGCGCCACCGAACAGGCCAACCTTACCGCCTTTGGCGAACGGGCAGACCAGGTCGATAACCTTGATGCCGGTTTCCAGCAGGTCGTTGCCGCCTGCTTGCTCAGCGAACGAAGGGGCAGCGCGGTGGATGCCGCGACGCTCTTCTTCACCGATCGGGCCAGCTTCGTCGATTGGGTTGCCCAGGACGTCCATGATACGGCCCAGGGTGGCCTTACCGACTGGAACGGAGATGGCCGCGCCGGTATCGACGACGTCCAGACCGCGCTTCAGACCTTCGGTCGAGCCCATCGCAATGGTACGAACCACGCCGTCGCCCAGCTGCTGCTGAACTTCGAGGGTGGTTTCCGCGCCTTGAACTTTCAGCGCGTTGTAAACACTCGGCACGACGTCACGTGGGAATTCCACGTCGATGACGGCGCCGATGATTTGAACGATACGTCCGCTACTCATAGCTGGATCCTCTGAATATGTGAACCGTTAAACCGCGGCAGCGCCGCCGACGATTTCCGAGATCTCCTGGGTGATCGCAGCCTGACGCGCCTTGTTGTAGATCAGCTGGAGTTCGCTGATCAGGTCACCGGCGTTGTCTGTGGCGTTCTTCATGGCGATCATCCGGGCCGCTTGTTCAGCAGCGTTGTTCTCGACCACCGCCTGGTACACCTGCGACTCCACGTAACGCACCATCAAGCCGTCCAGCAGCTCTTTTGCGTCGGGTTCGTACAGGTAGTCCCAGTGGTGCTTGAGTTCCTGATCCGGGGTTGCCACCAACGGTACCAACTGCTCGACCGTCGGTTTCTGGGTCATGGTGTTGATGAACTTGTTCGAAACCACCGAGAGGCGATCGATACGGCCATCGAGGTAGGCGTCCAGCATCACTTTGACGGAGCCGATCAGATCGTTGATCGATGGCTCTTCGCCCAGGTGGCTGATCGCGGCTACGACGTTGCCGCCAAAGATGCGGAAGAAAGTCGCACCCTTGCTGCCGATCACGCACAGGTCGATTTCCACGCCCTGTTCGCGGTTTTCGTTCATGTCCTTGACCAGGGCCTTGAACAGGTTGGTATTCAAGCCGCCGCACAGACCACGGTCACTCGTCACCACGACATAACCGGCGCGCTTTACAGGGCGCTCGATCATGAACGGGTGGCGGTATTCCGGGTTGGCGTTGGCCAGATGACCGATCACCTGGCGGATACGCTCCGCGTAAGGACGGCTAGCAGCCATGCGCAGTTGTGCCTTGCGCATTTTGCTGACCGCCACTTTCTCCATGGCGCTGGTAATTTTTTGCGTGCTTTTGATGCTCGCAATCTTACTGCGAATCTCTTTTGCGCCTGCCATGTATCACCTATCAGGTTAGCAAGCGGGGGCCGGAGCCCCCACTGCGGCTTACCAGGTCTGGGTGGCCTTGAACTTCTCGATACCGGCTTTGATGCCAGCGTCGATTTCGTCGTTGAAGTCACCCTTCACGTTGATCTTGGCCATCAGTTCGGCGTGATCACGGTTGAAGAAGGCGATCAGCGCTTGCTCGAAGCTACCGACCTTGGAGACTTCTACGTCAGTCAGGAAGCCACGCTCAGCGGCGTACAGCGACAGGGCCATGTCGGCGATCGACATTGGCGCGTACTGCTTCTGCTTCATCA
>NZ_JBNNVR010000194.1:0-1809 GCF_050280645.1 Pseudomonas sp. NPDC089554 | reverse complement strand
GTGACCTGCACATGCCTGAACGCGATGGTATCGAGCTGGTACAGCGTGGTCCTCGAAAGCGACGCTAACCTTGTGGGAGCGGGCTTGCCCCGCGATGCGATCCTCAGTGAGGCAACCATGTCCGACCTCACCCAATCATTCTCTCCCTGGCTCAACGCCCCCGCCTGGTACGTCGCCTTCTCTGGCGGCCTCGACTCGACCGTCCTGCTACACCTGCTCGCCGACTACGCTCGCCACCATGATTCGCCACCGCTGCGTGCCGTGCATATCCATCACGGTCTGCAAGCTGCCGCCGATGCCTGGCCTGCACACTGCCAGCAAGTGTGTGATGCACTGGGCGTCGACCTGTGCGTGATCAGCGTCCAGGTCGCCCCAGGCGCCAGTCTCGAACAGGCCGCCCGCGATGCCCGCTATCAAGCCTTCACTGAAATCCTCGGCCCTGGCGAGGTGCTGTTCACCGGTCAGCACCGCGAAGACCAAGCCGAGACCCTGCTGTTTCGTTTGCTGCGCGGCGCCGGCCTGCGCGGCCTGGCGGCGATGCCCGTCTCCCGTCCGCTGGGGCAGGGGAGTTTGGTCAGGCCTTTGCTCGACCAGGCGCGTGACCACCTGCAGCAATATGCCCAGGGCGCAGGGCTGAAATGGATTGAAGACCCGTCCAACGCTGACACCGCCTTCGCTCGTAACTTCCTGCGTGCACAAGTGTTCCCACTATTGCGCCAACGCTGGCCGCAAGCGAGCCAGAACCTCGCCCGCAGCGCTGCGCACCTGGGCGAGGCCTTGACGCTTCTGGACGAGCTCGCCGCCACCGACATCGCTGCTGCAAGCCCTGGCACCGCACTGCCCTGGCAGTGTCTGGATTCGCTAGACATTGGCGTACTGGCGGCGCTCTCGCCGGCGCGCCAGCGCAACGCCTTGCAGTTCTGGCTGAGCAGCCGCACACGGTTGCCCGACAGCCGTCATTGGGCGGGCTGGGAAAGCCTGCGCGATGCCGCGGCCGACGGCCAGCCGATCTGGCGCCTGACCGACGGCCAATTGCAGCGCAGCCATGGCAGGCTTTGGTGGTTGAGCGGCGATTGGCTGCAAACGCCGCAGGGCGAGCTGCCTTGGCCAGACCTGAACCAGGCGCTCACCCTGCCAGGCAATGGCAGCGTGCGACTGGTGGGCGGCATCCCAGGGCCGGGCTTGCGTATCGCTTATCGCCAGGGCGGCGAAGTGCTGGAAATTCCGGGGCGCGGCCACCGCGACCTCAAACGCCTGCTCAACGAACATCAGGTACCGCATTTCCTGCGCCAGCGCCTGCCGCTGCTGTTCCAGGGCACGCGCATACTGGCGGTGGCGAACCTGCCAATGTTTGGGCAGGGCAGTTACCAACTGAATTGGCAGCCACCGACGAACGTGCAAGGTTTGAGGTGAAGGGGACATTCGGGTAGACTACCCTCCCTTCTTGATACAGCTTCTGTGGGTTCCGCGAAAACACAGGAGTTGCCGATTACCAAGCAGTTTTTTGCTGGGCTGAATCTTAAAATGACGAGCGAGCTTCATGCCGGGACAACCCCGGTCTGTACAGACGCGGCAGTTTTTCGAGATGCACTGTGATTGACGCAGGTGATCGCGGGCTTCGGCCCTCCTTCGCTTTCTCCGGCGGCGCTGGCCGCCTTAACGCAGACTTCTAGGGTTTTTCATGACGCGCTACATATTCGTCACGGGCGGTGTTGTTTCTTCATTGGGGAAAGGCATTGCCTCGGCTTCCCTGGCGGCCACCTGGAAGCGCGGGGGCTCAAGGTCACCATGCTCAAGCTGGACCCGTAC
>NZ_JBNNVR010000193.1:0-1819 GCF_050280645.1 Pseudomonas sp. NPDC089554 | reverse complement strand
TCGGCGATATGGGTGCGGCTGGCGTCGCACACATGCACCAGGTGCAGTTCGGCGTTGCATTGCAAGGCCAGGGCGCGGGCGCTGTGGATCACCTGCGCGCGAAGGCAGCGTGGAATGGGAAGGTAAGCCGATCACCACGCTCAAGCCCCAGCAACGGGTGCACGCCGGCATCGCCTACGTCCCCCAGGGCCGCGAAATCTTCCCGCGCCTCACCGTCGAGGAAAACCTGCTGATGGGCCTGTCGCGCTTCCCCGCCCGCGAGGCTCGCGAAGTACCGGCCTTCATCTACGAGCTGTTCCCGGTGCTCGAGCAAATGAAGCAGCGCCGTGGCGGCGACCTGTCCGGCGGCC
Source organism: Pseudomonas sp. NPDC089554 (assembly GCF_050280645.1). Taxonomy (NCBI): domain Bacteria; kingdom Pseudomonadati; phylum Pseudomonadota; class Gammaproteobacteria; order Pseudomonadales; family Pseudomonadaceae; genus Pseudomonas; species Pseudomonas sp. NPDC089554. The sequence goes on along the minus strand of NZ_JBNNVR010000193.1, from coordinate 1,469 downwards.
AGCAACAACAGCTGGCCATCGGCCGCGCCCTGGCCAGCCGCCCGCGTCTGCTGATTCTCGACGAGCCCACCGAGGGCATCCAGCCGTCGGTCATCAAGGAAATCGGCGCGGTGATCCGCAAACTGGCCAACCGCGGCGACATGGCCATTCTGCTGGTGGAGCAGTTCTACGACTTCGCCGAGGAGCTGGCCGACCAGTACCTGGTGATGGCCCGCGGCGAGATCGTCCAGCGTGGCCGTGGCGAAAACATGCAAGCCGAGGGTGTGCGCGGCCTGGTTACCATTTAATCTGCGCGAAACCTTCTGCGAGACGCTGTCATGAGTTACCTGATCCGCGATGCCCTGCCCGACGACGTGCCCGGCATCCTCGATATCTACAACGACGCCGTGCGCAACACCACGGCGATCTGGAACGAAACCCCGGTGGACCTGGCCAACCGCCAGGCCTGGTTCGCGGCCCGCGCCGAGCAGGGCTACCCGATCCTGGTAGCGGTGGATGACAGCGGTGTGCTGGGCTATGCCTCGTTCGGCGACTGGCGCCCGTTCGAGGGTTTTCGTCATACCGTGGAGCACTCGGTGTACATCCGCGACGACCAGCGCGGCAAGGGCCTGGGGCCGGTGCTGATGCAAGCGTTGGTGGTGCGGGCGCGGGCATGCGACAAGCACGTGATGGTGGCGGCGATCGAAAGCGGTAACGCCGCCTCCATTCGCCTGCACGAACGGCTGGGTTTCACCATCACCGGGCAGATGCCGCAGGTGGGGGTGAAGTTCGGGCGTTGGCTGGACCTTACTTTCATGCAACTGCTGCTCGATGACGACGCACTGCCACCGGCAAGGAGCTGACCCCAATGAACGCCGCCCACCTGCAACGCGTGACCCACGAAAGCCTGGCTTACTACCGCGATGGCCTGGTCACGTTGCTGTTGGATGCGGTGCGCAACGGCGCTTCCGTGGGCTTTCTCGACGATATCGACGAGGCCCAGGCGGCACAATATTTCGATGAGGTGAAGGCGCGGCTAGCCAGCGGCGAGCTGCTGCTGTGGGTGGTGGCCCAGGGGCAGGAGGTGCTGGCCAGCGTGCAGCTGGGGTTGTGCCTGAAGCCCAATGGGTTGAATCGTGCCGAGGTGCAGAAACTGCTGGTACACAGCCGGGCGCGGCGGCGGGGGCTGGGGCAGCAGTTGATGAAGGCGCTGGAGCAGGCGGCGCGCCCGCTGCGGCGGGGCATGCTGTACCTGGACACCGAGGCGGGGTCGGAGGCGGAGGCGTTCTATCGGGCGTTGGGGTACGCCAAGGCAGGGGAGATTCCCGACTATGCCTGTGGGCCCAGTGGGGTGTATCGGGCTACGGCGCTGTACTACAAGGTGTTGGCTAGCGCTTGAGACTACTGGTGTATGGTCAGTGGGCAGTTGCCACCTTGGGCTGCCGCCAGATCGATGACCACCGAGCCGGGTTTCATCTGCGCGACGGTTT
>NZ_JBNNVR010000192.1:0-1895 GCF_050280645.1 Pseudomonas sp. NPDC089554 | reverse complement strand
GACCTACGAAGCTGTGAAGCAGACCACCGACGCCGGCTTCGGCCAGTCGACCTGTGTCGGCATCGGCGGTGACCCGATTCCGGGCTCCCGTCAACACCGCCCTGGTGATGACCGCCCGTACCCTGGTAGAGCGCGAGCCGAACTACTCGTTCGTCACCGCCCGCCTGCTGATGGACACCCTGCGTGCCGAGGGCCTGGGCTTCCTGGGCGTGGCCGACAGCGCCACCCACCACGAAATGGCCGAGCTGTACGCCAAGGCCCTGCCGGCCTACGTCGAGAAAGGCGTCGAGTTCGAACTGCTCGACCCAGCGCTCAAAGGCTACGACCTGGAGCGCCTGGGCAAGGCCATCGACCACGAGCGTGACCAGCAATTCACCTACCTGGGCCTGCAGACCCTGTACGACCGCTACTTCATCCACAAGGATGGCGTGCGCTTCGAGCTGCCGCAGGTGTTCTTCATGCGTGTGGCCATGGGCCTGGCGCTGCAAGAGAAAGACCGCGAAGCCCGAGCCATCGAGTTCTACAACCTGCTGTCGTCGTTCGACTACATGGCGTCCACCCCGACCCTGTTCAACGCCGGCACCCTGCGCCCGCAGCTGTCGAGCTGCTACCTGACCACCGTGCCGGACGACCTGTCGGGCATCTACAAGGCCATCCACGACAACGCCATGCTGTCGAAATTCGCCGGTGGCCTGGGCAACGACTGGACCCCAGTGCGCGCCCTGGGCTCGTACATCAAGGGCACCAACGGCAAGTCGCAAGGCGTGGTGCCGTTCCTGAAAGTGGTCAACGACACCGCCGTTGCCGTCAACCAGGGTGGCAAGCGCAAGGGCGCGGTCTGCGCCTACCTGGAAACCTGGCACCTGGACATCGAGGAATTCCTCGAGCTGCGCAAGAACACCGGTGACGACCGTCGCCGTACCCACGACATGAACACCGCCAACTGGATCCCGGACCTGTTCATGAAGCGCGTCTTCGACGACGGCAAGTGGACCCTGTTCTCGCCAAGCGAAGTGCCTGACCTGCACGACTTGACCGGCAAGGCCTTCGAAGAGCGCTACGAGTACTACGAAGCCCTGACCGAGTACAACAAGATCAAGGTGTTCAAGACCATCCAGGCCAAAGACCTGTGGCGCAAGATGCTCTCGATGCTATTCGAGACCGGCCACCCATGGCTGACCTTCAAGGACCCGTGCAACCTGCGTTCGCCGCAGCAGCACGTGGGCGTGGTCCACAGCTCGAACCTGTGCACCGAGATCACCCTGAACACCAACGCCGACGAAATCGCCGTGTGCAACCTGGGTTCGATCAACCTGCCGAACCACATCGTCGACGGCAAGCTGGACACCGCGAAACTGGCGCGTACCGTCAAGACCGCTGTGCGTATGCTCGATAACGTTATCGACATCAACTACTACTCGGTGCCGCAAGCGCAGAACTCGAACTTCAAGCACCGCCCTGTCGGCCTTGGCATCATGGGCTTCCAGGATGCGCTGTACCTGCAGCACATTCCTTACGGCTCCGACGCTGCCGTCGCGTTCGCCGACAAGTCCATGGAAGCGGTCAGCTACTACGCGATCCAGGCTTCCTGCGACCTGGCCGATGAGCGCGGCTCCTACGAGACGTTCCAGGGTTCGCTGTGGTCCAAAGGCATCCTGCCGCTGGACTCGCAACAGATCCTGATCGAGGCCCGTGGCGCCAAGTACATCGACGTCAACCTGGAAGAGTCGCTGGACTGGGCCCCGGTACGTGAGCGTGTGCAGAAAGGCATCCGCAACTCGAACATCATGGCCATCGCCCCGACCGCCTCAAGGCGGCCAGCTACGCCTGGTCGAGCACGGCGTTCCCGATGCTCACCGGTACACTGATCACTGCAGCGGGGTTCCTGCCGATTG
>NZ_JBNNVR010000191.1:0-2010 GCF_050280645.1 Pseudomonas sp. NPDC089554 | reverse complement strand
CTTGAATTCAGTGCTGTACCTGTGGGAGCGGGCTTGCCCCGCGATGGTACGCCGCGATGTATCAGTTCAACGCATCGATCAGCGCTTGGTTCATTTCCGGCGTACCGACCGTGATCCGCAGGAACTGCGCGATACGCACCTGTTTGAAGTGCCGCACGATCACACCCTGCTCACGCAGCTTCGCAGCCAGCTCACCGGCATCCTGCTGCGGGTGACGGGCAAAGATGAAGTTCGCCGCCGACGGCAATACCTCGAAACCACGCGCTACCAGTTGCTCGACCAACGCCTCGCGGCTGTCAATCACGGTGCGGCAGGTGTGCTCGAAGTACTCACGGTCTTCGAACGCCGCCGCCGCACCAGCAATCGCCATACGATCCAGCGGGTAGGAGTTGAAGCTGTTCTTGATCCGCTCCAGTGCCTCGATCAGGTCCGGGTGACCTACCGCCAAACCAACCCGCAAGCCCGCCAGGGAGCGCGACTTGGACAGGGTCTGGGTCACCAGCAGGTTGTCGTAGCGGTCGACCAGGCTGATGGCAGTTTCGCCGCCGAAGTCGATGTAGGCCTCATCCACCACCACCACCGAGTCGCGGTTGGCTTGCAGCAGACGCTCGATGGCTTCGAGCGGCAACAGGCAGCCCGTAGGCGCATTGGGGTTGGGGAAGATGATGCCGGCATTGGGCTTGGCGTAGTCCTCGACGCGGATCTGGAACTGCTCGTCCAGCGCCACAGGCTCGAAGGGAATGCCATACAGGCCGCAATACACCGGGTAGAAGCTGTAGCTGATGTCCGGGAACAGCAGCGGGCCTTTGTCGTGCTGGAACAGGCCGTGGAAGATGTGCGCCAGTACCTCGTCCGAGCCGTTGCCAACGAATACCTGCTGTGGCTGGACGCCGTAGTAGTCGGCGACCGCTTGCTTGAGGCGGTCGCCGTTTGGGTCCGGGTACAGGCGCAGGTTATCGTTCAACTCGCCACGCATGGCCTCCAGCGCCTTGGGCGACGGACCATAGGGGTTCTCGTTGGTGTTGAGCTTGACCAGGCGGGCCAGCTTGGGTTGCTCGCCCGGCACGTAAGGCACCAGGTCCTTGACGAAGGGGCTCCAGAATCGACTCATGCTCAGTTCCCCTTGTTCTCGGTGATGATACGGTATTCGGCGCTGCGGGCGTGGGCCGTCAGCGATTCGCCACGGGCCAGTACCGACGCGGTCTGGCCAAGCTCGGAAGCCCCCTGCTCGGAGCAGAAGATGATCGACGAACGCTTCTGGAAGTCATACACGCCCAGGGGCGAAGAGAAACGCGCGGTGCCGGAAGTCGGCAGCACATGGTTGGGGCCGGCGCAGTAGTCGCCCAGCGCTTCGCTGGTGTGGCGGCCCATGAAGATCGCGCCGGCGTGACGGATGTGCGGCAGCCACGCCTGGGGGTCGGCCACCGACAGTTCGAGGTGTTCCGGGGCGATGCGGTTGGCCACTTCGATGGCCTGCTGCATGTCGCGCACCTGGATCAGCGCGCCACGGCCATTGATGGACTTCTCGATGATCTCGGCGCGCTCCATGGTCGGCATCAGCTTGTCGATGCTGGCGGCGACGCGGTCGAGGAACTCGGCATCCGGGCTGACCAGGATGGCCTGGGCGTCTTCGTCGTGCTCGGCCTGAGAGAACAGGTCCATGGCGATCCAGTCCGGGTCGGTCTGGCCATCGCACACCACCAGGATCTCCGAGGGGCCGGCGATCATGTCGATGCCGACCTGGCCGAACACATGGCGCTTGGCAGTGGCCACGTAGATGTTGCCCGGGCCGACGATCTTGTCCACCTGCGGCACGCTCTCGGTGCCATAGGCCAGGGCCGCGACGGCCTGGGCGCCACCGATGGTGAACACCCGGTCGACACCGGCGATACAGGCGGCGGCCAATACCAGCTCGTTGATCTCGCCACGCGGGGTCGGCACTACCATCACGACCTCGCCGACGCCAGCCACCTTGGCCGGGATGGCGTTCATCAGTACCGACGACGGGTA
>NZ_JBNNVR010000190.1:0-2061 GCF_050280645.1 Pseudomonas sp. NPDC089554 | reverse complement strand
GTTCTGTTCGCGCAGGTGCTCCAGCGACGCGTTCAGGTCTTCCAGGGCTTCGGGGTAGCCGCTGGCGAACCGCGGCGAAGGCCGTGGGGCTCGCAAGAAAGGCAGCGACTACAAGGCCCAGGGCCTGGGCGACTGCATCGATTGCACCCTGTGCGTGCAGGTGTGCCCCACCGGCATCGACATTCGCGACGGCTTGCAGATGGCCTGTATCGGCTGCGCGGCCTGCATCGACGCCTGCGATGAGGTGATGGACAAGATGGGCTACGCCCGCGGCCTGGTCGGCTACCAGTCCGAACACACCCTGCAAGGCGGCACCACCCACTGGCTGCGCCCACGCCTGCTGGGCTATGCGGTAGCGTTGCTGGTAATGATCGGCGCACTGGTACTGGCCTTGCAGTTGCGCCCGATGGTGTCGCTGGATGTGATCAAGGACCGTGGTCTGTTCCGCGAGAACGCCCAAGGCCAGGTCGAGAACATCTACCTGCTCAAGGTCATCAACAAGACCCAGCAGACCCAGCATTACCAACTGCGCCTGGTGGACGCCGACGGCTTCGTGCTGCTGGGCAAGACCGAGTTCGTCATCCCGGCCGGGGAAATGAGCGAGTTGCCGGTATCGGTGGCGATGCTGGCCGAACGCCCCAGCAGCAGCTCGGTGGCATTGACCTTCGAGGTGCGCGACCGCGATGCGGCGCACGTACATAGCCGCGCGCAGAGTCGCTTCGTCGCACCGATGAACCGCTGATCCCTTACACTGCCCTTTCACCTTGCCTGACAGGCCTTCGATAGAGCGCACGATGAAACGCTACGAACGCTTCGCCGACGACATTGCCGAACTGATCCGCTCCGGGGTACTTGGCCCCGGCGAACGCGTGCCTTCGGTGCGCTATGCCAGCCAGACCCACGGGGTCAGCCCGTCCACGGTGTTCCAAGCCTACTACCTGCTCGAACGCCGCGGGCTGATCCGCGCAAGGCCGCGCTCGGGCTACTTCGTCAACACCCATGCGCCACGCCCGATCAACGAGCCGCAAGCCCTGGAGCCTGCAAGCGAGTCCACCGAAGTGGACGTCAGCGCCCTGGTGTTTTCCATCCTCGACTCGATCAAAGACCCACATACCGTCCCCTTCGGCTCGGCCTTCCCCAGCCCCACGCTGTTCCCCCTGCAACGCCTGTCCCGCTCACTGGCCAGCGCCACCCGCGCCATGGACCCACGCATGGTGGTCACCGACCTGTCGCCGGGCAACCCGCAGCTACGCCGGCAGATCGCCTTGCGCTACATGGTCGCCGGGCTGATGCTGCCGATGGAGGAACTACTGATCACCAACGGCGCGCTGGAGGCGCTGAACCTGTGTCTGCAAGCGGTGACCGAACCGGGCGACCTGGTGGCCATCGAGGCACCCGCCTTCTACGCCTGCCTGCAAGTGCTGGAGCGGCTCAAGCTCAAGGCCGTGGAAATTCCCGTGCAGCCGCGCGAAGGCATGGACCTCGGTGTGCTCGCGCAAACCCTGGAAAAACACCCGGTCAAGGCCGTGTGGTGCATGACCAATTTCCAGAACCCGGTGGGCGCGAGCATGCCCGAGGCCAAGAAGCAGGCGCTGGTCGAGCTGCTGCACCGCCACCAGGTGCCGCTGATCGAGGACGACGTGTACGCCGAGCTGTACTACGCCCAGCAGGCACCCAAGCCGGCCAAGGCCTTCGACCGCGACGGCCTGGTGATGCACTGCGGCTCGTTCGCCAAGAGCCTGGCGCCGGGTTACCGCATCGGCTGGGTGGCCGCCGGGCGCTTCGCCCAGAAGATCGAACGGCTCAAGCTGATGACCTCGCTGTGCGCCTCGATGCCGGCCCAGGCGGCGATTGCCGACTACCTGCAACACGGCGGCTACGACCGCCACCTGCGCAAGCTGCGCTACGCCCTGGAAGGCCAGCAGGCCAACATGCTGGCGGCCATCGCCAAGCACTTCCCGGCGCAGACCCGCGTCAGCCAGCCCAGTGGTGGGTATTCCTGTGGCTGACCACGGGCCTGGCGATGATCTACACCCGCCGCGAAAGCGACGTCACCTACCC
>NZ_JBNNVR010000189.1:0-2063 GCF_050280645.1 Pseudomonas sp. NPDC089554 | reverse complement strand
GCTGCGCGATGCTGATCTTGCCTTCGGCGTGTGCAGCCAGGGGCAAGGCCAGTACCCCATACAGGTTCGGTGAAACCCTGTAGGAGCGGGCTTGCCCGCGAAGAGGTGTAGGCGATTCGACGGCTTAGAACGCCGGCACCACCGCGCCTTTGTATTTCTCGGTAATGAACTGCTTCACCTCAGGCGAGTGCAGCGCTGCTGCCAGCTTCTTCATCTCTTCCGAGTCCTTGTTATCCGGACGCGCCACCAGGATGTTCACGTAAGGCGAGTCGCTGCCTTCGATGGCCAGGGCGTCTTTCTCAGGGTTCAGCTTGGCTTCCAGCGCGTAGTTGGTGTTGATCAGGGCAGCATCGACCTGGGTCAGCACGCGCGGGATGGTGGCCGCTTCCAGCTCACGGAACTTCACGCCTTTCGGGTTCTCGGCAACGTCCTTGACGGTGGCCAGGATGTTCTTGTTGTCCTTGAGCTTGATCACGCCGGCCTTGTCCAGCAGCAACAGGGCACGGCCGCCGTTGGTGGCGTCGTTGGGGATGATCACGGTGGCGCCGGAGCCCAGCTCGTCAAGCTTCTTGATCTTGGCCGAGTAGATGCCCAGTGGCTCTACGTGCACGCCAGCAACGCTGACCAGCTGGGTGCCCTTGGACTTGTTGAACTCATCCAGGTACGGCTGGTGCTGGAAGAAGTTGGCGTCCAGGCGCTTCTCGGCCACTTGCACGTTCGGCTGGATGTAGTCGGTGAACACCTTGACCTTCAGCTCCACGCCCTCTTTCGCCAGTTGCGGCTTCACGAACTCGAGGATCTCGGCGTGCGGCACCGGGGTGGCGGCGACGGTCAGGGTGTCGGCGTTGGCCGAGAAGGCCGCGACGGCGGCGGCGACAGCGAGCAGTTTCTTCATCGATCACTCCTTGTGAGGGCCGGGCGGCCCCCGTGCCCGGGTTGGGCTTATTTACGGGAAAAATGCACGACCAGCCGGTCGCCGACGCTTTGCAGAATTTGCACCAGCACCAGCAGCAGGATCACCGTGACGATCATCACGTCGGTCTGGAAACGCTGGTAGCCGAAGCGGATGGCCAGGTCGCCCAGGCCACCTGCGCCGACCACGCCGGCCATGGCGGTGTACGACACCATGGTGATCGCGGTGACCGTGATGGCCGCGAAAATGCCCGGCCGGGCTTCCGGCAGCAAGGCGTTGACGATGATCTGGCGGGTGCTGGCGCCCATCGACTGGGTGGCCTCGATAATGCCGCGGTCCACTTCACGCAGGGCGGTTTCCACCAGGCGCGCGAAGAATGGCGTAGCGCCCACCACCAATGGCGGAATGGCCCCGGCGACGCCCAGCGAAGTGCCGGTGATCAGTACCGTGATGGGGATCATCACGATCAGCAGGATGATGAACGGCAGCGAACGCAGCACGTTCACCACCAGCGACAGCAGCGCGTACACGCCCTTCTGCTCGAACATCTGTCGCGGCCCGCAGAGGAACAGCAGCACGCCCAGCGGCAGCCCCAGCAGCACGGTGAAGAACAGCGAGCCGAACAGCATGATCAGGGTGTCGCCGGTGGCCAGCCAGATTTCCGCCCAGTCGACGTTGGCGAAGTAGCTCAGGATGTCCATCAACGCAGTACCTCCATATGCACATCAGCGGCGTTGAAGCGGTCGAACGCCGCTTCGATGTTGCCGCCAGTGACGGCCAGGGTCAGTTGCCCGTAGGGCACGTCCTTGATGCGGTCGATACGCCCGGCCAGGATGCTGTAGTCCACGCCGGTCTCGCGGGCGACGGTGCCCAGCAGCGGCGCGTAGGTGGCATCGCCCTGGAAGGTCAGGCGCACGATGCGGCCCGGCACATGGGCGAAGTCGTCGCGCTGTTCGTTCTCGTCGACCTGCTCGTCTTCTTGCACGAAACGCTTGGTGGTCGGGTGCTGCGGGTGCAGGAACACCTCGGCCACCGGGCCTTGCTCGACGATCAGCCCAGCGTCCATCACCGCCACGCGGTCGCTGTCCAGCGCGTCGAGGGCGGCCTCGGTGGCGCTGCTGTAGAGCACGCAACGCGGCTTGGCCTGGGC
>NZ_JBNNVR010000188.1:0-2076 GCF_050280645.1 Pseudomonas sp. NPDC089554 | reverse complement strand
TGGTCTAGGTCTGTGCCGGCCTCTTCGCAGGCAAGCCCGCTCCTACAGGGTTCAGCACAATCCCTGTAGGGGCGGGCTTGCCCGCGAAGAGGCCGGTAGCTTCAACTCCAACTCAGAATTGGCCAACCATTCGTCTCGGCATGCTCACGCAGCACCGGGTCGGGGTTCACCACGAACGGGTGGTCGACCTTCAGCAACAACGGCAGGTCATTGCGCGAATCGGAATAGAAACTCGCGCCTTCCAGGTTCTCCTGCTCCTGGTCCAACCACTCCAGCAGCCGGGTGATCTTGCCTTCGCGGTAGGTCAGCACGCCGTGGGTCTTGCCGGTAAACACCCCGTTCACAGCCTCAAGCTCGATCGCCAGGTATTCATCGACCCCCAGCCGCGCCGCGATAGGCCCGACCAGATGGGTGCCGGAGGCCGAGATGATCAGCACGCGGTCGCCACGCTTGCGATGCTCGGCGATGCAATGGCAGGCGTCGCCATGGATGATCGGCTCGATCACCTCTTCCACCCAGGGCTCCACCAGGTGCTCCACTTCCTCCAGCGTGCGTCCGGCAATCGGCTCCAGGCTGAAGGCCATGTAGTCCTCCATCTGCAGGTGGCCCTTGCCATAGGCTTCCATCAGTTCGTGGTCGCGTTGCAGGAAGGACTTGCCATCCACCCAGCCCAGGCGGGCCATCTGCTCGCTCCACAGCGACGCGCAGTCGCCGTCGATCAGGGTGTCGTCCAGATCGAAAATTGCCAGTGCCATGTTTGAAAATCTCCTTAGGCCACTTCTCGTAGCGCCGTGGGGTCGATCGACAAGCATACCCGTTGCCCGTCCGGGTGTAGATCGGCGGATGAGCGGTTTAGCACATCCACCACCAGCTCCACGCCCCGCGCCTCGATGCGGTAGCGGATGACGTTGCCCAGCAGGCTGTGGCTGCGTACTTCACCCTCGAGCTCGCCCTGCTGGCCCAGGGTGATGGACTCTGGGCGAATCGCCAGGCGGCCGTTCACCGGGCGTTGCAGCAGGCGGCTGGCGCTGTCGGGGTCGAGCAGGTTGTAGTTGCCGATGAAGCCAGCGGCGAACAGGTCCACGGGCGCTGTATAGAGGGTTTCGGCATCGCCGCTCTGGACGATGCGCCCCTGGTTCATCAGGACGATACGGTCCGACATGGTCAGCGCTTCTTCCTGGTCGTGGGTGACGAAGATGGTGGTCAGCCCCAGCTCGCGCTGGATGGCGCGGATCTGCTCGCGCAGGTGCTTGCGAATGCGTGCATCCAGCGCCGACAGCGGCTCGTCGAGCAGCAACAGGCGCGGGCGGGTGACCAGTGAACGGGCCAGGGCCACGCGCTGGCACTGGCCGCCGGACAACTGGTGCGGGTAGCGCGTGGCGAAGCTGCCCAGCTCGACCAGGTCGAGGGCCTCGCGCACCCGCACCTGGCTTTCCTCGGCCTTGACTTTCTGCATGCGCAGGCCGAAGGCAACGTTCTGCTCCACGGTCATGTTGGGGAACAGCGCGTAGCTCTGGAACACCATGCCGATGCCGCGTTTTTGCGGGCTCAGCGGCACCAGGTCCTGGCCGTCGAGCAGGATGCGCCCGCTGTCCACCGGGGTCAGCCCGGCGATGCAGCGCAGCAGGGTGGACTTGCCGCAACCCGAGGGGCCGAGCAGGGTGACGAACTCGCCGCGCTCGATGTCGCAGTCGATGTCGTGGAACACCGGGCTGCCGGCGTAGCTCTTTTGCAGTTTCTGTACGCTGACGAAGCTCATCTCAGGTTTTGTCCTTGTTCAGGCGGTTGGCGACCCAGGTCAGCACCAGCACGAAGGCGAAGTACGAGATGACCAGCGCGCTGTTGAAGTGGCCGCTGCTGTTGCGCATGTTGTTCAGGTACACCTGCAGGGTTTCGTAGCGGGTACCTACCAGCAGGTTGGCGAACACGAACTCGCCGAACAGGAACGAGAACGACAGCAGCAGCGCCACCATCAGGCCCTTGCGCAGGTTCGGCAGCACCACCAGGAACGCTGCCTGCCAGGTGCTGGCGCCGAGCAGTTGGGCGGCGTCCATCAGGTCGCGCAGGTTGATGGCC
>NZ_JBNNVR010000187.1:0-2109 GCF_050280645.1 Pseudomonas sp. NPDC089554 | reverse complement strand
TTGATCTCGCCACGCGGGGTCGGCACTACCATCACGACCTCGCCGACGCCAGCCACCTTGGCCGGGATGGCGTTCATCAGTACCGACGACGGGTACGACGCCTTGCCACCAGGCACGTACAAGCCAGCGCGGTCCAGCGGGGTGACCTTCTGGCCGAGCACGGTGCCATCGGCTTCGGTGTACTGCCAAGAGTCCTGCTTCTGCCGCTCGTGGTAGATGCGCACGCGGTTGGCGGCGGTTTCCAGGGCCTGGCGCTGGGCTGGGGTGATGCGGGTCAGGGCTTGTTCCAGGCGTTCACGGCCGAGAATCAGCTCGCCCATGGTCTTGGCATCCACGCCATCGAAGCGCTGGGTGAATTCCACCAACGCCGCATCGCCACGCTCACGCACGGCCTTGATGATGTCGAGCACACGCTGGTTGACCGCGTCGTCGGACACACTTTCCCAGCTCAGCAGATGATCCAGATGTCGGGCGAAATCCGGGTCAGCAGCGTTGAGACGGGCAATTGCAGTGGACACGGTCATGGCGAGGGCCTCGGTTGTTAACGAATGCTCAGGCGCCCAAGGCTACCAGTCGATCCGCGCGGGCACCCGAGAAAAAAGGCTATGACGCGGATAGACGGGCGCGGCAGCAGAGGCCGCGCACAGTCGGTAGAGAGTCAGCCGCGGTGTCGCGACTCGACCGCTCCGCGCAGCGTGTCGATCAGGCTTTGGATACGGGCGTGCTGCATTTTCATGGAGGCCTTGTTGACCACCAGGCGCGAGCTGATCGTGGCGATCAGTTCCTGGGGTTCCAGGCCATTGGCACGCAGGGTGTTGCCGGTGTCGACCACGTCGATGATCTTGTCGGCGAGGTTGATCAGCGGCGCCAGCTCCATCGAGCCATACAGCTTGATGATGTCGACCTGGCGGCCCTGTTCGGCGTAGTAGCGCTTGGCGACATTGACGAACTTGGTGGCCACGCGCAGACGCCCCTTGGGCTCCGGCGCACCGGTGACGCCGGCGGTCATCAGCTTGCACTGGGCGATCTGCAAGTCCAACGGTTCGTACAGGCCTTGGCCGCCGTACTCCATCAGCACGTCCTTGCCCGCCACCCCGAGATCGGCTGCGCCATGCTCGACATAGGTCGGCACGTCGGTAGCACGCACGATCAACAGGCGCACATCGTCCTGGGTCGTGGGGATGATCAGCTTGCGGCTCTTGTCCGGGTTCTCGGTCGGCACGATACCGGCCTCTGCCAGCAGCGGCAGGGTGTCATCGAGAATGCGGCCCTTGGATAGCGCGATGGTCAACATTGGAACGTCGGTCCTTAAGCGTCTACTGCCGGCCGGGCACCTGGCCCGGCCGTATACGATTCGGTTGGCGCGTCCCTGCGCCAATCACAGACTAGCCCGGTACGCGACGGATCTTCGCGCCCAGCATCTGCAGTTTTTCCTCGATGCACTCATAGCCACGGTCGATGTGGTAGATGCGGTCGATCAGGGTATCGCCCTCGGCGACCAGCGCCGACAGTACCAGGCTGGCAGAAGCACGCAGGTCGGTGGCCATGACTGGCGCGCCCTTCAGGGCCTTGACCCCAGTGACGATGGCAGTGTTGCCTTCGACCTGGATCTGCGCGCCCATGCGGTGCATTTCATACACGTGCATGAAGCGGTTTTCGAAGATCGTCTCGATCACCGCACCGGTGCCTTCGGCAATGGCGTTGAGCGAGATGAACTGCGCCTGCATGTCGGTCGGGAACGCAGGATACGGGGCGGTACGCAGGTTCACGGCTTTCGGCCGCTTGCCGTGCATGTCCAGCTCGATCCAGTCTTCGCCGGTGGTGATGTCGGCGCCGGCTTCCTTGAGTTTTTCGAGGACCGCTTCGAGGATGGTCGGATCGGTGTCCTTGACCTTCACGCGGCCACCGGTCACGGCAGCGGCAACCAGGTAGGTGCCGGTCTCGATACGGTCGGGCATCACGCGATAAGTCGCCGAAGCCAGGCGCTCGACGCCATCGATGGTGATGGTGTCGGTACCCGCGCCCTGGATCTTCGCGCCCATGGCGATCAGGAAGTTGGCCAGGTCGAACAGCAGCACTGCCAGGATCGGCCCGCCCAGCGACTCGATC
>NZ_JBNNVR010000186.1:0-2113 GCF_050280645.1 Pseudomonas sp. NPDC089554 | reverse complement strand
CCGATACTGCCTGAAGCATTCAACTCGTTGATATTCAAGGGGTTTTACGCTTCGACTACGTCGGAAGTGGGGCGCATTATAAGGGCCACAGAAACCCCGTCAAGCCTTTATTTCAAGAAAACTTCATAAAAGCATCAGGCTGCCCTACCCCGCCCACCAACCAAACGCGGCACCCGCCGCCATATTAGTGGAACCCGTACGATCAACAACGCAGCCGCGACGCTTGCATAGACCGCCCACTCTTGCAGGTCCGAGCGCACGATCCAGAGAAAGTGCAACAACCCCAACCCCAGGATCACATACACCAGCTTGTGCAGCTTCTTCCACCGCGCCCCCAAGCGACGCTGACTGTAGCGATTGGACGTGACCGCCAACGCCAACAAACCAAGAAAGCCCACGAACCCAACGATGATGTAGGGCCGCTTACGCAGCTCGACGCCCAGCTGCGCCCAGTCCAGGCCGAGAATGAAAACCATATAGGCAGTCATGTGCAGCACGATGTAGGCAAAACACCAAAGCCCCAGCTGACGCCGTACCACTACCCACCCCGCCCAGCCGGTCAGCCTCTGCAATGGCGTCATGCATAGCGTCACCAGCAGAAACACCAGCGCACCCAACCCTAGCCGGTCGACCAGAATCTTGCCCGGGTCCGGCCCCAGCAGCCCCATGGCCGCCTCATACAACCACCAGGCCGGGAACAGGCAGCCCACGATGAAGATCGCCAGGCGAAACCAGGGGTAGCGCATCAATAGTTCTTCCGCAGGTCCAGACCACTGTAGAGCGACGCCACTTCGTCGGCGTAGCCGTTGAACATCAGCGTATCGCGCACATTGGGGCTGAACAGCCCACTGGGAAGGCGTCGCTCGCGCGCCTGAGTCCAGCGCGGATGGTCGACCGTCGGGTTGACGTTGGCATAGAAGCCATACTCGTTGGGCGCCAAGGCCTGCCAAGTCGTCTTCGGCTGCTCCGCCACCAGGCTGATGCGCACGATCGACTTGATGCTCTTGAAGCCATACTTCCAAGGCACCACCAGACGTAGCGGCGCGCCATTCTGGTTGGGCAGCTCGCGGCCATACATCCCGACGGCCAGGATCGCCAGCGGGTTCATTGCCTCATCCAGACGCAAGCCCTCTACATAAGGCCAGTCGATCAGCGCGAAGCCCGAGCGCTGCCCCGGCATGCTCTTGGGGTCTTGCAGGGTTTCAAAGGCGACATACCGTGCCTTGGAGGTCGGCTCGACTTGCTTGAGTACCTCCGCCAGCGCGAAACCCAGCCAGGGGATGACCATCGACCAGGCCTCGACACAACGCAGGCGGTAGATTCGCTCCTCGAGTTGGAGAGGTTTGACGAAATCCTCCAGCGCATAACGGCCTGGCTTACCTACCTCGCCATCGATCACAACGCTCCATGGCGCGGTCTTGAGGCTGCCGGCATTGGCCGCAGGGTCACCCTTGTCGGGCCCGAACTCGTAGAAGTTGTTGTAGTGGGTAGCATCCTTGTAAGGCGTGATCGTCTCATCCTTGACCCTCATCGCCTGCCAGCGCGCGGCTGCCAGCTTGTCTGCAAACCAGGCCGGAGCAGCACCGGCCTCGACGTCGGCGTAGCGAGAGGCTTCAGCGGCCACGCCAAGTCGCGGCAACGCCCCCAGGGCCAAGCCCGCCAGGGAGCCACCCAGCACACTGCGACGAGAAAGGTAGAGGCTTTCTGGAGTGATCTCCGACGCTTTGCAATCGGATGACCTGGGGATCTTGATGAGCATGGCGGCTCCATAGAACTGGACGGGATGCCAGTAAGACTATGGAGCCGGAGGGTTATTCCATCATTAAATGTTTTTCAGACCTTGCGCTTGCGCACACGCAACAGGTACTGCACAGGGCCAGAAGCCGCGTAAGCGAGGAAGATCAACAACAGGATGCGTGGCGGGTCGCTGAAGACCACCGCGAACACCAGCACCACCGCCAGGATGGCCACGAAGGGCACGCGCCCTTTGAGGTCCAGCTCCTTGAAGCTGTTGTACTTGACGTTACTGACCATCAGCATGCCCGCCGCATCCACTTCACCGACAAGCAGACGCTGTTCGGCGCGGCGGTCATGGCGACCTGCCAATCACAAT
>NZ_JBNNVR010000185.1:0-2188 GCF_050280645.1 Pseudomonas sp. NPDC089554 | reverse complement strand
GGTGGTGATCAGCGCCGATGGGCGCAACGAAACCATCGCCCAGGTCCATGCAGCAGGGCTCGACTACCTGGCCAAGCCGGTCAAGCCGGCGGCCCCAACCGCTGGCGCAACATGCTGTTCTCGCTACGCAGCTGCTGCACTTCCTCCAGCAGCTCCAACGCCAGCGCCACCCCTTCCCACTCCAGCTCAAGCTGCTCATGCAGCTTCACCGCGCGCTTCAAGGTCACCGGCGCGCGGGCATCGAACAGCCAGTCCTCTGGCGTTCGCCCCAAAGGTTCAACGATGCCGTGCTCGACAATCTCGATCACGCAGTCGGCCGTGAGGTCGGCTTCCTGGCAGAGGGTACGCATATCCAGTTGAACAATCAGGGTGCTGCTCATGGTCACTTACTCCATTGTGTCCTCGGGTTGAACGCGGCCTTCTCGGAAAGCTTGCTCCACAGTTCACGCGCCGCTGCATCGGACTGCGCGGGCATCACCACCTTGAGCTGGGCATAGAGGTCGCCGCGCTCGCCCTGCTTGTTGGCCAGGCCCATGCCCTTCACCCGCAGGCGTTGGCCACTCTGGCTATCGGGGCGGATGGTCAGGTTGATCTTGCCGGTCAAGGTCGGCACCGCCACCTTGGCACCCAGCGCCGCCTCCCAAGGGGCCAGCGGCACGGTGATGATCAGGTCATGGCCTTCGACATCGAACAGCGGGTGCGGTGCCATGCGCACGGTCAGGAACAGGTCGCCATTGGCGCCACCGCCAGCACCCGGCGCGCCCTGGCCCTTGAGGCGAATGCGCTCGCCGTCGGTGACCCCGGCGGGAATCTTCACGTTCAGGGTCTTGGTGGTGAAGCCGGTGCGCTGGCCAGCGGCATTGGTCTGCGGCACCTGGAAGCTGATCTTCTTGGAGTCCTTGCTCAGGGTTTCCTCGAGGAAGATCGCCAGTTCCAGTTCCACGTCCTGCCCTCGCCTGCCGGTGCTGCGTTGCTGCGGGCCACCGCGCCCGAAAGGGTTGTTGCCGCGAGCACCGAAAATGGAGCTGAAGAAGTCGGAAAAATCACCGCCCTCGAAGCCGCCACCCGCGCCGCCACGCCCTTCCCAGCCCGGTGGGGCCTGGAACGGACGACCGTGCTGGCCGCCGTACTTGCGAATCTCGTCGAACTCGGCGCGCTTTTGCGCGTCGCCCAGCACTTCATAGGCCTCGTTGGCTTCCTTGAACTTGTCTTCGGCGTCACGCTCCTTGCTGACGTCGGGGTGATACTTGCGCGCGAGCTTGCGGTAGGCGGCCTTGATCGCCTTGTCGTCCGCTGTCGGCTCTACGCCAAGAATCTTGTAGTAGTCTTTGAAGTCCATCTAAGGATCACCAGTGGGAAATTTCGCGTTGCTTCTCAAGATAGGGGCCAAGCATAGCCTTTCAAGGTTCGCTTGGGTGCGTTGAACAGCAGACGACCGGTCTTGATTCTGTCGGCCAAAGGCATAAACTGCGCGGCCGTTTTGCCTCCGGAAGCCCATCCACCATGTCTGACGCATCCCCGGCCCGCGCCTGCGGCATCGACTTCGGCACCTCCAACTCCACGGTCGGCTGGCACCGCCCGGGCGTCGAATCGCTGATCGCTCTGGAGGACGGCAAGATCACCCTGCCGTCGGTGGTGTTCTTCAACCTCGAAGAGCGACGCCCGGTGTATGGCCGCCTGGCCCTGCACGAATACCTGGAAGGCTACGAAGGCCGCCTGATGCGCTCGCTCAAGAGCCTGCTGGGCTCCAAGCTGATCAAGCACGACACCAGCGTGCTGGGCACCGCCCTGCCGTTCAAGGATTTGCTGGGCATGTACATCGGCGAGCTGAAAAAGCGCGCCGAAGCCGCCGCAGGCCGTGAGTTCGAACAGGTAGTGCTGGGCCGCCCGGTGTTCTTCGTCGACGAAGACCCGGTCGCCGACCAGGAGGCCGAGGACACCCTGGCCGAAGTGGCGCGCAAGCTGGGTTTCAAGGACGTGTCGTTCCAGTACGAGCCGATTGCCGCCGCGTTCGACTACGAGTCGGGCATCACGCGCGAGGAGCTGGTGCTGATCGTCGACATCGGCGGTGGTACCTCGGACTTCACGCTGATTCGCCTGTCACCGGAGCGCCACCTGGTAGCCGAGGCAGCATCATCGTGACGGTGGGCGCGCTGTGGTACTACGGCTATCTGCATTTCGCCAAGCC
>NZ_JBNNVR010000184.1:0-2355 GCF_050280645.1 Pseudomonas sp. NPDC089554 | reverse complement strand
TTGGCTTCACGTGCCTGTGGGTGATGGCGGTGGTGTTTCCGTCCTATTGGCTGGCTCGACCATCGGCCCGATCACCGCCAGCCACCTGGGCGTGCGCACCGTGGACATCGGCCTGCCGACCTTCGCCATGCACTCCATTCGCGAACTGTGCGGCAGCCAGGACCTGGCGCACCTGGTGAAGGTACTGACCGCCTTCTACCGCAGCCGCGAATTGCCCTGAGACTTGCACCCGGAAAAAGGCCGGGGCAGGCAACCTGCCACCGGCCCGTCCACCCGCTATGCTCAAGACATGCACCACGCAAAAGGATTTTCGCCCATGTCCCCCTTCCTGTCCCTGTTCGTACCGGTGTTTCTCTTTCTCATGCTGCTGACCATCGGCTTCAGCCTGCGCGAGCGCAATATCGGCGTAGTGATGATGTGGGTCGGCACCCTGGGCATCTTCGGCCTGACGTGCTGGAAGATCCTGGAGCAGCTGCCCTCGTAAACCTCCACACTCGGCCAATCGTTCGACCTGAGGTAGATTTCCCGGTGCCAGCCCTTCTGCGTTGCCTGTTCCTGCTGCTGTTCCTGTGCATCGCCCCGGCCCACGCCGCCGGCCTTCCCGGCCTGCTGGGCAGCAGCGCGCCAGCGCAGCCCGAGGCCAGCGAGCCACTGGGCAAGTCGCTGGACGAGGTCATCAAGAACCTGGAAAACGACCAGCAACGTGCCAAGCTGCTGGCCGACCTGAAGAAGCTGCGCGATGCCACGCAGCACTCGCAGCCGACCGTCGAACAGGGTGTGCTGGGGCTGATCGGCAATGCCATGCACGACCTGGAGAAGCAGTTCAGTGGCGATGCCAGCCCATTCGTCCGCTGGTCCCAGGAAATCGACCAGGCCCAGGCCGAACTCGCCGCATTGGTGGTGCCGGTGCAGCAATGGCCGGCGATTCTGTTTGGTTTCGCCGCCGTCATTGCCGTGTGGAGCCTGCTGGCCTATGCCTTCAACTGGGTCGGGCACCGGGTGCGGGTGCGCTTCGGCCTGACCGAAGAACTGCCGCAGCACCCGCGCACCTGGGACCTGCTGCGCTTCGCCCTGCGTAAACTGGGGCCGTGGCTGGTGGCGCTGGTGTTCACCGTGTACCTGAGCTTCGCCCTGCCGCCCTCGCTGGGCAAGTCACTGGCCATGGTGCTGGCCTACGCCCTGGTGGTGGGCACCTGCTTCTCGGCAATCTGCGTGATCGCCTTCTCGCTGCTCGACGGCCCGCACCGCCATCGCGCCCTGCACATCCTGCGCCACCAGGCGTTCCGCCCACTGTGGCTGATCGGCAGTTTCGCCGCCTTCGGCGAAGCGATGAGCGACCCGCGCCTGACCACCGCCCTGGGCAGCCACCTGGCCCATGGCCTGGCGACCCTGGCCAATGTGCTGGCCGCGCTGTGCACCGGGCTGTTCATCCTGCGTTTTCGCCGCCCCATTGCCCACCTGATCCGCAACCAGCCGCTGTCACGCAGGCTTACCCGACGCACCCTGAGCGACACCATCGAGATCCTCGGCAGCTTCTGGTTCATCCCGGCGCTGATCCTGGTGGCCATCTCGCTGTTCGCGACGTTCGTTTCCGCAGGCGACACCAGCACCGCCCTGCGTCAATCGCTGATGTGCACGGTGCTGGTGGTGGTGTGCATGGTGCTCAACGGCCTGGTCCGCCGCCACGCCGCCAAGCCGCAGCGCGCCAACCGACGCCAGGCGGTGTACACCGAGCGCTTGAGCAACTTCGCCTACGCGCTGCTGCACCTGTTCATCTGGCTGCTGTTCATCGAGCTGGGGCTGCGGGTGTGGGGCTTGTCGATGATCGCCTTCGCCCAGGGCGATGGCCACGACGTCAGTGTGCGGGTGCTAGGCCTGGCCGGCACCTTGATCGCCGCCTGGCTGGTGTGGATTCTCGCCGACACCGCCGTGCACCACGCCTTGGTGCGTTCGCGCCGGGGCCTGGCCAATGCCCGGGCGCAGACCATGATGCCGCTGATCCGCAACGTGATGTTCGTGGCGATCTTCATCATTGCGGTGATCGTCGCCCTGGCCAACATGGGCATGAACGTCACCCCGTTGCTCGCCGGTGCCGGTGTCATCGGCCTGGCCATTGGTTTTGGCGCACAGTCGCTGGTGGCCGACCTGATCACCGGCTTGTTCATCATCATCGAAGACTCCCTGGCCATCGACGACTACGTCGATGTCGGCGGCCACCTCGGCACGGTGGAAGGCCTGACCATCCGCACCGTGCGCCTGCGCGACATCGACGGCATCGTGCACACCATTCTTCTGTCTCCTGATTACACGCGACGCTTCTTCGGCGGACGGCACCCGTTGTGCGGGATTGGCGTC
>NZ_JBNNVR010000183.1:0-2398 GCF_050280645.1 Pseudomonas sp. NPDC089554 | reverse complement strand
CAGTCTGTTTGCCGACTCCCCAAAGCTTTTCGCAGGCTACCACGTCTTTCATCGCCTCTGACTGCCAAGGCATCCACCGTATGCGCTTCTTCACTTGACCATATAACCCCAAGCAATCTGGTTATACTGTGAAGACGACATTCGCCGAAAATTCGTATTTCGCGCTCTCGCGCAGAACTCACAAATTTTACCTTAGCCTGATCCACCAGCAGTGAAACTGGTGTTCAGTCTATTTCTATCACATATCCGAATTTTTAAAGAACGATCTGACAAAAGCCAGAAATCAACATTCCAACGCACCAGCGTGAATGCTCATTTCTAGGTTCTGATCAAGGTAGACACAACAGAAAGTGGTGGAGCCAAGCGGGATCGAACCGCTGACCTCCTGCGTGCAAGGCAGGCGCTCTCCCAGCTGAGCTATGGCCCCGCATATTGGTAGGTCTGGGCAGATTTGAACTGCAGAAGAGCCGTCCTCACCACTCTTTATCCAGAGGCATGGGGTACTCAACATTCCAACCAAAATTGGTAGGTCTGGGCAGATTTGAACTGCCGACCTCACCCTTATCAGGGGTGCGCTCTAACCAACTGAGCTACAGACCTAAGGGTAAAACTTTGGGTCTTGATCGTCTTTATACAATGAATCAAGCAATTCGTGTGGGAGCTCATCAGCAGGCTGATGTCTTCGATTAAGGAGGTGATCCAGCCGCAGGTTCCCCTACGGCTACCTTGTTACGACTTCACCCCAGTCATGAATCACACCGTGGTAACCGTCCCCCCGAAGGTTAGACTAGCTACTTCTGGTGCAACCCACTCCCATGGTGTGACGGGCGGTGTGTACAAGGCCCGGGAACGTATTCACCGCGACATTCTGATTCGCGATTACTAGCGATTCCGACTTCACGCAGTCGAGTTGCAGACTGCGATCCGGACTACGATCGGTTTTGTGAGATTAGCTCCACCTCGCGGCTTGGCAACCCTCTGTACCGACCATTGTAGCACGTGTGTAGCCCAGGCCGTAAGGGCCATGATGACTTGACGTCATCCCCACCTTCCTCCGGTTTGTCACCGGCAGTCTCCTTAGAGTGCCCACCATCACGTGCTGGTAACTAAGGACAAGGGTTGCGCTCGTTACGGGACTTAACCCAACATCTCACGACACGAGCTGACGACAGCCATGCAGCACCTGTGTCAGAGTTCCCGAAGGCACCAATCCATCTCTGGAAAGTTCTCTGCATGTCAAGGCCTGGTAAGGTTCTTCGCGTTGCTTCGAATTAAACCACATGCTCCACCGCTTGTGCGGGCCCCCGTCAATTCATTTGAGTTTTAACCTTGCGGCCGTACTCCCCAGGCGGTCAACTTAATGCGTTAGCTGCGCCACTAAAATCTCAAGGATTCCAACGGCTAGTTGACATCGTTTACGGCGTGGACTACCAGGGTATCTAATCCTGTTTGCTCCCCACGCTTTCGCACCTCAGTGTCAGTATCAGTCCAGGTGGTCGCCTTCGCCACTGGTGTTCCTTCCTATATCTACGCATTTCACCGCTACACAGGAAATTCCACCACCCTCTACCGTACTCTAGCTCGCCAGTTTTGGATGCAGTTCCCAGGTTGAGCCCGGGGCTTTCACATCCAACTTAACGAACCACCTACGCGCGCTTTACGCCCAGTAATTCCGATTAACGCTTGCACCCTCTGTATTACCGCGGCTGCTGGCACAGAGTTAGCCGGTGCTTATTCTGTCGGTAACGTCAAAATTGCACGGTATTAACGTACAACCCTTCCTCCCAACTTAAAGTGCTTTACAATCCGAAGACCTTCTTCACACACGCGGCATGGCTGGATCAGGCTTTCGCCCATTGTCCAATATTCCCCACTGCTGCCTCCCGTAGGAGTCTGGACCGTGTCTCAGTTCCAGTGTGACTGATCATCCTCTCAGACCAGTTACGGATCGTCGCCTTGGTGAGCCATTACCTCACCAACTAGCTAATCCGACCTAGGCTCATCTGATAGCGCAAGGCCCGAAGGTCCCCTGCTTTCTCCCGTAGGACGTATGCGGTATTAGCGTTCCTTTCGAAACGTTGTCCCCCACTACCAGGCAGATTCCTAGGCATTACTCACCCGTCCGCCGCTGAATCGAGAAGCAAGCTCCCCTCATCCGCTCGACTTGCATGTGTTAGGCCTGCCGCCAGCGTTCAATCTGAGCCATGATCAAACTCTTCAGTTCAATACTGCTTGGGTTTTTAAGTAACCCTAAACTTGGCTCAGCAATCTCAAATGACTATGTGATTTCTCGCATGGCCACTTGTGATGCTGATAATCTTGGCGACGATCAGTCCATACTCACAAGCACCCACACGAATTGCTTGATTCGATTTGTTAAAGAGCGTTTGGCGAAGCG
>NZ_JBNNVR010000182.1:0-2438 GCF_050280645.1 Pseudomonas sp. NPDC089554 | reverse complement strand
GCCGATGATGCCGTTGTCGAGCAGTACATCGGCTTCCACGGTGGGGTTGCCACGGGAGTCGAGAACTTCACGACCTTTGATGTCGACGATCTTTGCCATTGTTGTAAGCACTCCAGAATTGACGAAAACAACGCAGCTTTGGGAATTGTTGCCGTTCACCAGGTGACATGGCACGGGCAGACCTGGCGAAGGGAGCCCCTGACCGATAGGTCAGGGGATGGAACGGGCGGTACTTTACCCGAGAAATGAGCTTTACGCGGTTTCTACCGTCGGAAAACTTTTCACCAGGTCGTCCAGTTGCTTGAGCTGGGCCAGGAATGGCTCCAGCTTGTCCAGGCGCAGGGCGCATGGGCCATCGCACTTGGCGTTGTCCGGGTCTGGGTGGGCTTCGAGGAACAGCCCGGCCAGGCCCTGGCTCATGCCGGCCTTGGCCAGGTCGGTGACCTGGGCACGGCGGCCAC
Organism: Pseudomonas sp. NPDC089554; assembly: GCF_050280645.1. Taxonomy (NCBI): domain Bacteria; kingdom Pseudomonadati; phylum Pseudomonadota; class Gammaproteobacteria; order Pseudomonadales; family Pseudomonadaceae; genus Pseudomonas; species Pseudomonas sp. NPDC089554. The sequence goes on along the minus strand of NZ_JBNNVR010000182.1, from coordinate 1,977 downwards.
CGGCGGAGTCGGCGCGGCCACCCGGGGTTTGCAGCGAGTGGGTCACGTCGAAGAATACCGGGTACTCGAACTGCTTCATGATGCCGAAGCCGAGCATGTCCACCACCAGGTTGTTGTAGCCGAAGCTCGAACCGCGCTCGCAGAGGATCAACTGGTCGTTACCGGCCTCCACGCACTTGGCGAGAATGTGCTTCATCTCGTGCGGTGCGAGGAACTGGGCCTTCTTGATGTTGATCACAGCGCCGGTCTTGGCCATGGCCACCACCAGGTCGGTCTGGCGCGACAGGAAGGCCGGCAGCTGGATGATGTCGCAGACCTTGGCCACCGGTTCGCACTGGTAGGGCTCGTGCACGTCAGTGATGACCGGCACGTTGAAGGTGCGCTTGATCTCCTCGAAGATCTTCAGCCCCTCTTCCATGCCGGGACCACGGTAGGAGGTTACCGACGAACGGTTGGCCTTGTCGAAACTGGCCTTGAACACGTACGGGATACCGAGCTTCTCGGTCACCCGCACGTACTCTTCGCAAACCTTCAGGGCCAGGTCGCGGGACTCCAGCACGTTCATGCCGCCGAACAGGACGAACGGCTTGTCGTTGGCGATCTCGATGTTACCGACGCGAATGATCTTCTGGGTCATGGGCTCAGGCCTTGTTCTTCTGCGCCAGCGCCGCCTTGACGAAACCGCTGAACAGCGGGTGGCCGTCACGCGGGGTCGAGGTGAACTCGGGGTGGAACTGGCAGGCGACGAACCATGGGTGGTCCTTGGACTCGACCACTTCCACCAGCGCGCCGTCCTCGGAACGACCGGAAACCACCAGGCCAGCGTCGATCAGTTGCGGCAGCAGGTTGTTGTTCACTTCGTAGCGGTGACGGTGACGCTCGGTGATCACGTCGTTGCCATAGCAGTCGTGCACCTTGGAGCCGGCCGCCAGTTGGCAGTCCTGTGCGCCCAGGCGCATGGTGCCGCCCAGGTCGGAGGCTTCGGTACGGGTTTCGACGGCACCGGTGGCATCGGCCCACTCGGTGATCAGGCCCACGACCGGGTGGCCGCTGTTGCGGTCGAACTCGGTGGAGTTGGCATCGCTCCAGCCCACCACGTTACGGGCGAACTCGATCACGGCTACCTGCATGCCCAGGCAGATGCCCAGGTACGGCACCTTGTTCTCGCGGGCGAACTGCACGGCCTTGATCTTGCCTTCCACGCCGCGCAGGCCGAAACCGCCTGGTACCAGAATGGCATCGGCGCCTTCGAGCAGACCGGTGCCCTGGTTCTCGATGTCTTCGGAGTCGATGTAGCGCAGGTTGACCTTGGTGCGGTTGGTAATGCCGGCGTGACTCATCGCTTCGATCAGCGACTTGTACGCATCCAGCAGTTCCATGTACTTGCCGACCATGGCGATGGTCACTTCATGCTCGGGGTTGAGCTTGGCATCGACGACCTTGTCCCACTCGGACAGGTCGGCGCCATTGCACTGCAGGCCGAAGCGCTCGACGACGAAGTCGTCCAGGCCCTGGGCATGCAGTACGCCCGGAATCTTGTAGATGGTGTCGACGTCTTCCAGGGAAATCACCGCACGCTCTTCGACGTTGGTGAACAGCGCGATCTTGCGGCGCGAGGAGGCGTCGACCGGGTGGTCGGAACGGCAGATCAGCACGTCAGGTTGCAGGCCAATGGAGCGCAGCTCCTTGACCGAGTGCTGGGTCGGCTTGGTCTTGGTTTCACCGGCGGTGGCGATGTATGGGACCAGGGTCAGGTGCATCAGCATGGCGCGCTTGGAGCCCACTTCGACGCGCAACTGGCGAATGGCTTCCAGGAACGGCTGCGACTCGATGTCACCCACGGTACCGCCGATTTCCACCAGGGCCACGTCGGCATCGCCTGCGACATCCGCTGCGAACGTGGCGGCTTTCATACGCAAATCAGCCATCGATTCCACCGGGTAGCAGAACGACGCATCCTGCTCGCAACTGCGCTGC
>NZ_JBNNVR010000181.1:0-2808 GCF_050280645.1 Pseudomonas sp. NPDC089554 | reverse complement strand
AATGGTGTCGCCTGAGCGTTCGCAATCGCGGGGCAAGCCCGCTCCCACAGGTTTTTGGGTAGTGCTGTTGTTCATTCGTGGTGCTCGGCACCCTGCAACGCCTCGTCACCCAGCTCCAGGGTCACGCCATGGGCGACTTTTTCTTCCTCGAACAGGCGCCACACATGGCCATCCTGGCTGCCCAGCAGTTCGACGAAGCGTCGGCCCTCGACCTTGTCGTCGAGCTGGCCGACGTAGCTGCCGCTGTCGGTGCGGGCCAGCTGCACCTTGCGGTCCTTGTCCGGCTGGGTGGGCGAAATCAGGTTCAGTTCCAGGGTCTGCGGCGCGCTGTCACCGGTCAGGTTCAGCTCCACCTCGCCGGTCAGTTCGTCGAGGTGCACGCTGGCCTTCAGGTTCAGGGTCTGGGCCAGCAGTTCGCGGTCCAGCGCGCGGTTGATGCCCTTGCCGGCCTCGTAGTAGTTGTCGTTGACCAGGTTGACCGGGTTGCGCACGGCGATGCTCACCATGGTCAGGCTCAGGCACACCGAGGTGGTGAGGATGCCGATGATGATCCAGGGCCAGCGGTGTTTGTACCAAGGGTCGATGGCGGTGGCATTGGGCATGTTCGAAAGTCTCTCTCAGCGGATCAATGGGCCGATGAAGCGGCTCTTGGCTTCTACCTCGGTGGCGCTGTCGTCGGCGTCCTTGAGGGTGAAGGTGATTTCGTTGGTGGTCGAGGGCAACTGCTCGGGGGCTACCGACAGCTGTACCGGCAGGCTGACGATGTCGCCGGCTGCCACGCGGATCTCGCGCCGGCCTTCCAGTTGCAGGCCCGGCAGGCCGGTGGCGTCGAGCACGTAGACGTGGTCGCGCTGGTCCTTGTTCATGACCTTCAGGCTGTACACGTTCTCGATTCGCCCTTGGGCGTTCTCGCGGTACAGCACGCGGTCCTTGCTGACGTCGAAGCCGACCAGCGAGCGGGTGGCGAAGGCGGTGGCGAGCAGGCCGATCATCACCAGCAGCACCACGGCGTAGCCGATCAGGCGTGGGCGCAGCATGTGGGTCTTCTGCCCCGACAGGTTGTGCTCGGTGGTGTAGCTGATCAGGCCTTTGGGGTAGTCCATCTTCTCCATGATGTTGTCGCAGGCGTCGATGCACGCCGCGCAGCCGATGCATTCGATCTGCAGACCGTCGCGGATGTCGATGCCGGTGGGGCAGACCTGTACGCACATCGTGCAGTCGATGCAGTCGCCCAGGCCCTGGGCCTTGTAGTCGGCGTCTTTCTTGCGCGGGCCACGGGCCTCGCCGCGACGCGGGTCGTAGGAGACGATCAGGGTATCTTTGTCGAACATCACGCTCTGGAAGCGCGCGTAGGGGCACATGTAGATGCACACCTGCTCGCGCAGCCAGCCGGCGTTGCCGTAGGTGGCCAGGGTGAAGAAACCGACCCAGAAATACGCCCAGCCATCGGCATCGCCGGTAAAGAACTCGATGACCAGCTCGCGGATCGGCGAGAAGTAGCCGACGAAGGTCAGGCCAGTGACGAAGCCCACCAGCAGCCACATCAGGTGCTTGGTGCTCTTGCGCAACAGCTTGTTGGCGCTCATGGGGGCTTTGTCGAGCTTCATGCGCTGGTTGCGGTCGCCCTCTGTGACTTTCTCGCACCACATGAACACCCAGGTCCATACGCTCTGCGGGCAGGTGTAGCCGCACCACACGCGGCCGGCGAACACGGTGATGAAGAACAGGCCGAAGGCGGCGACGATGAGAATGCCCGAGAGCAGGATGAAGTCTTGCGGCCAGATGGTGGCGCCGAAGATGTAGAACTTGCGCTCGGGCAGGTTCCACCACACGGCTTGGTGGCCGCCCCAGTTCAGCCACACGGTGCCGAAGTACAGCAGGAACAGCACCGCGCCACCGACCATGCGCAGTTGGCGGAACAGGCCGGTGAAGGCGCGGGTGTAGATTTTTTCGCGCGAGGCGTAGAGGTCGACCGGCGCCTTGTCTTTGTTGGCTGGCGGGGTGACGTCATGTACCGGAATCTGCTTGCTCATCATCAAGTCCCACGGCAGTGGAGGGGTGCCGCGGCCAGTGCGTGCCGGTCGCGGTCTTGCGCGTGTGTCTGGCGCTCTGCGGCCCATGATACGCCGCTGATGGCAGGGTAGGGCTTCACTGCGACATTTAGTCGCGTTGGGTCATGGATTGAATCATGTTATGGCGGGTGTCAATTGATGCAGGTCAGTGAAGTGGTTGGTTTGTGTTGTTCATGTCGGCCCTATCGCGGGCTTGTCCCGCGATAGGATCGGCACAGATCTACTGCTCGGCCTGTGCCGTCTCCGGCTGCTCCTGGTGCGACAGGCTGTACACATACGCCGCCAGCAGGTGCACCTTGTCGTTGCCCTGGATCTCGGCCTGGGCCGGCATCTGCCCTTGGCGGCCATAGCGAATGGTCTGCTGCAACTGGGCGAAGCTCGAGCCATAGATGAACGCACGCGGATGAGTCAGGTCAGGTGCGCCCATGGCCGGAGTGCCCTTGCCTTCGGGGCCATGGCAGGCCACGCAGTTGGCGGCGAACAGCTTCTGGCCTGCGGCCACGTCGACCTTGGCCCCTTCAGGCAAGGTGCGGCCATCGAGGTTGGTCAGCACGAAGGCGGCGACATCCGCCACGCCCTGTTCGCCGATCACCTCGGCCCAGGCCGGCATTACCCCATGACGACCATTCATGATGCTGGTCTTGATGGTTTCCGGCTCGCCGCCCCAACGCCAGTCGTTGTCGGTCAGGTTGGGGAAGCCATAGGCGCCCTTGGCGTTGGTTAGGTTGACGCCGAT
>NZ_JBNNVR010000180.1:0-2816 GCF_050280645.1 Pseudomonas sp. NPDC089554 | reverse complement strand
TGATTTTCGCACCGCGCAGGGCAATGGCTGCGGCGCCGCGATGAAAGGCGGGCGCCTGGCCGGGCGGTCGGAGACGATTTCCAGCAGCGGGGTGCCGGCGCGGTTCAGGTCGATGCCGGTGGCGCCGCTGAAGTCTTCGTGCAGGCTCTTGCCGGCATCTTCCTCCAGGTGCGCACGGGTCACGCCGATACGCTTGAGGGTGCCGTCTTCCAGGGCGATGTCCAGGTAGCCCTTGCCGACGATCGGCAGCTCCATCTGGCTGATCTGGTAGCCCTTGGGCAGGTCGGGGTAGAAGTAGTTCTTGCGCGCGAACACGTTGCGCGGGCCGATCTCGGCGTTGATCGCCAGGCCGAACATGCACGCCATGCGCACGGCTTCCTGGTTCAGCACCGGCAGTACGCCGGGCATGCCAAGGTCAACCAGGCTGGCCTGGGTGTTCGGCTCGGAACCGAAGGTGGTGGCGCTGCCGGAGAAAATCTTCGACTGGGTGGCGAGCTGGGTATGAATCTCCAGCCCGATCACAACTTCCCATTGCATGTGTGAATTCCTCAGAAGCCGTTAGGGGCGCGGGTGTGCCAGTCGGTGACTTGCTGGTAGCGGTGCGCGACGTTGAGCAGGCGGCCTTCCTGGAAATACGGGGCCAGCAGCTGCACGCCGACCGGCAGGCCATCGACGAAGCCAGCTGGCATCGACAGGCCCGGCAGGCCCGCCAGGTTGGCGGTGATGGTGTAGACGTCTTCCAGGTAGGCGGCGACCGGGTCGCTGCTCTTGGCGCCGAGTTTCCAGGCCGGGTTCGGCGTGGTCGGACCGAGGATCAGGTCGACGCCTTCGAAGGCGGCCATGAAGTCGTTCTTGATCAGGCGGCGGATTTTCTGCGCCTTGAGGTAGTAGGCATCGTAGTAGCCGGCCGACAGGGCATAGGTGCCGACCATGATGCGCCGCTGCACCTCGGTGCCGAAGCCTTCGCCACGGGAGCGCTTGTACAGGTCGGTGAGGTCCTTCGGCTCTTCGCAGCGGTAGCCGAAGCGCACGCCGTCGAAACGCGACAGGTTCGAGGAGGCTTCTGCTGGCGCGATCACGTAGTACGCCGGGATGGCGTGCTGCATGTTCGGCAGGCTGATTTCCTTGACCACCGCGCCGAGCTTTTCCAGCTCCTTGACGCTGGCCTGGACCAATTCGGCGATGCGCGGGTCGAGGCCAGTGCCGAAGAACTCCTTCGGCAGGCCGATGCGCAGGCCTTGCAGCGAGGCGTTGAGGTTGGCGGAGTAGTCCGGCACCGGCTCATCGACGCTGGTGGAGTCCTTGGCGTCGAAGCCGGCCATGCCTTGCAGCAACAGCGCGCAGTCTTCGGCGGTGCGGGCCAGCGGGCCACCCTGGTCGAGGCTGGAGGCGTAGGCGATCATGCCCCAGCGCGAGACGCGGCCGTAAGTGGGCTTGAGGCCGGTGAGGTTGGTCAGCGCCGCCGGCTGGCGGATCGAGCCGCCGGTGTCGGTGCCGGTGGCCGCCGGGAGCAGGCGCGCGGCAACGGCAGCGGCCGAACCGCCGGACGAGCCGCCCGGAACGTGTTCGAGGTTCCATGGGTTCTTCACCGCGCCGTAGTGGCTGGACTCGTTGGCCGAGCCCATGGCGAATTCGTCCATGTTGGTCTTGCCGAGGCTGACCATGCCAGCTTCGGCCAGCTTGGCGACCACGGTGGCGTCGTAGGGCGCCTTGAAGTTGTCGAGCATCTTCGAGCCGCAGCTGGTGCGGATGCCGGTGGTGCAGAACAGGTCCTTGTGGGCGATTGGCGCGCCCAGCAGCGGGCCGGCCTCACCTGCGGCGCGACGGGCGTCGGCGGCGCGGGCCTGTTGCACGGCCTGCTCCTCGGTGATGCTGATGAAGCTGTTGATTTGCGGGTCGAGTTGCTTGATGCGCGACAGCAGGTCGCCGGTCAGCTCTTCGGAGGAGAACGACTTGTCGGCGAGCCCGCGGGCGATCTCGGCCAGGGTCAATTGATGCATGGCAGGCTTTATCCCTTACTCGATGACTTTCGGAACCAGGTACAGACCGCTTTCGGTCGAGGGTGCGACGGCTTGGTAGCGCTCGCGCTGGTTGCTTTCGGTGACCTGGTCGGGGCGCAGGCGCTGGGTGGCTTCCAGGGGGTGGGCCAGGGGCTCGATGCCATCGGTGTCGACAGCTTGCATCTGGTCGACCAGCCCGAGAATACTGTTCAAGGCATCGGTAATGCGTGGCAGTTCGCCTTCATTCAGGCCCAGACGGGCCAGATGGGCGATCTTTTCCACGTCGGAGCGTTGAAGCGCCATGGGGGATCTCCAGGGGAAACAAAAAAACGGATTAGGGCCGCAAGAGTGAACATGCCGGGATTCTGGCGGTCATACGGCCGCGATCATCGGCAGGCGTGCTCGGAAAAACTACCAATTTAACATATTGGCTCCTTGCCCAAAATCCCTGCCATTGTTAGAGTTTGCCGCACTTTTTTACCCACGCTTTCCCCAGGGTCACTTTCCCATGTTCAAGAAACTGCGTGGCATGTTTTCCAGCGATCTGTCCATCGACCTGGGTACTGCCAACACCCTTATCTACGTGCGTGAGCGCGGTATCGTCCTGAATGAGCCCTCGGTCGTTGCCATTCGTACCCACGGCAACCAGAAAAGCGTCGTGGCAGTCGGTACCGAAGCCAAGCGCATGCTGGGCCGTACGCCTGGCAACATCGCCGCCATTCGTCCGATGAAAGACGGCGTGATCGCCGACTTCAGCGTTTGTGGAAACGCACCTCGAGGAAATGCTCCCGATCATCTACACGCCTACCGTTGGCA
>NZ_JBNNVR010000179.1:0-2816 GCF_050280645.1 Pseudomonas sp. NPDC089554 | reverse complement strand
CTGCGACTGGTACTTCAGCCCCGACGCGGTAATGATCGACACCGCTGGCCGCTACCTGCGCGACGACCAGTCGGCCAGCGAGTTCTCGGCCTTATGATCACCAGCACGTCGGAACTGGTGGAGTAGTTGCTGATGATGAAGTTGTTGTCCAGGTTGTAGCGCGAGTCAGGCCGCAGTTCCGGGGCGCCCTGGTCGAGGTCGCCGATCTTCAGGTTCTGGCTGTACCAGAGGCCGCCACCGAAGGCCAGCAGGGCCAGGACGATGGACACCGGCGCCACCTTGGGGCTGGCGAAGTTGGCCAGCAGGCGCCAGAACGGGTGCTCGCACACCGCATCCTTCTTGCTGCGCTCGATGGCCTTCTTGCTGATGCCGATGTACGAGATGGCGACCGGCAGCAGGATCAGGTTGGTGAAGACGATCACCGCCACGCCGATCGAGGCACCGATGGCCAGCTCGCGGATCACGCCGATGTCGATGATCAGCAGGGTGATGAAGCCCACGGCGTCGGCCAGGATGGCGATCATGCCGGGCAGGAACAGCTGGCGGAAGGTACGCCGCGCAGCGGTCAGGGCGTTGTCGGCGCCGCTCGACTGCAGGGCGATGCCGTTGATCTTCTGCACCCCGTGGGAGATGCCGATGGCGAAGATCAGGAACGGCACCAGCATCGAGTACGGGTCCAGGCCGAAGCCCACCGCATGCATCAGCCCCAGCTGCCAGACCACCGCCACCAGGGTGGTGACCAGCACCGCGATGGTGCTGCGGATACACCAGGTGAACCAGTACAACAGTGCCCAGGTGATGACCAGCGCCACGCCGAAGAACATCACCACCATCACCAGGCCGTCGATCAGGTCACCGACCTTCTTGGCGAAACCGACGATGTGGATCTTCACGTCCGGGTTCTGCGCCTGGAACTTGTCGCGAATCTGCTCTTCGAGCTGGTGGGAGAACTTCTGGTAATCGAGCTTGGTCAGGGTGCCGGGGTTCTGCGGGTCGGGGAAGCTTTCCAGCAGCGGGATGTCGACGATGCTCGACTTGAAGTTGTTGGCGACCAGACGCCCCACCTGCCCAGACTTGAGCACGTTGTCACGCAGGGTATCGAGGCTGTCGTCGGAGCCGTTGTAGGTGTTGGGGATGACCTCGCCGCCGGAGAAGCCTTCTTCGGTCACCTCGCTCCAGCGCACGCTGGGGCTCCAAAGGGACTTCAGGCCCGCGCGGTCGACACCGGGAATGTAGAACACCTCGTCGTGGATCTGACGCAGGGTCTCCATGTAGTCCTTGTCGAAGATGTCACCCTTGGTCGACTCGACCGAAATACGCACGGTGTTGCCGAGGTTGGCCAGGTCGTTGCGGTGCTCGAGCATCTGTTCGATGAACGGGTGCTGCAACGGAATCATCTTCTCGAAGCTGGTGGACGGGCGGATCTGCGTGGCCTGCCAGAACAGGAAGATGCTCACCAGCACGCAGATGACGATAACCGCCGGGCGATTGTTGAAGATCAGGCGTTCGAGCAGGGTGGCCTTTTCCTGGTTGTGCTGCATGTCGAAACTCTCCCTGCGGGTCATGGCCTTGCCTCCTCGGCACCTTCGGCGGTGGCCAGGTGCACGCCACCCTGCCCCACCAGCAGCAGGCCGCCATCGGCCAGGCCGCTGACCCCGGACAGGGCGATGCGGTCGCTGCGGTTGTAGACCGTGAAGGTCTGGCCATCGTCGTGGCTGCGCAGCACGCTGCCGCCGTTGCCGACCAGGGCCAGGCTGCCATCCTCGAGAAGCGTAGCGCTTGCCAGGCCGAATTCGAGCGGGCCGCGGGCGGCGTTGAGCTCGATGGGCTGCCAGCTGTCACCGAAATCGGTGGAGCGGAACAGGTTGCCGCGCAGCCCGTAGGCCAGCAGGGTGTTCGGTTGGGCGGTGCCGATCACGCCGAACAGCGAGCCCTCGTAGGGGCCTTCGACCCGCGACCAGGTTTGCCCGGCATCGCTGGAGCGGTACATGCTGCCCTGCTCGCCGACGATGAACAGGCCGGCATCCTTGACCGCCGCGATGGCGTTCAGGTGCAGTTGGTCGGGGTTGTCGAGACGCTCGGCGACATCCTGCCACTGCTGGCCGCCGTCGGTGGTTTCCAGCAAGGCGCCATAGGCACCCACGGCGAAACCGTGCTGGGCATCGAGGAACCAGACGTCGAGCAGCGGGGCTTCGCGGGTGAGGTCCTCGAACTGTTTGCTCCAGGTGGCGCCACCATCGTTGCTGGCGAGGATCTGCGCGTCGTGGCCGACGGCCCAGCCGCGCTTGTCGTCGAGGAAGAACACCGCGGTGAGCAGTTGCCGGGTGGGTACCCGGGCCTGGGTCCAGGTCTTGCCCTGGTCGTCGGAGAACAGGATATGACCTCGATCGCCGACCACCACCAGGCGCTTGCCGGCATGGGTGGCATCGATCAGCAGGCTTTCGCTGGCCTTGGCCGACTCCGTCGAGTATTCCCCGGCGGCGGCGGCGTGCGCGTTCGCGGTCCATGTTCCCAGCGCCAAAACCGCGCTGGCCGTCAGTGCCCAGGCTGTGCGCCTGGTCAGCCATTGCCTCATGACTGCCCCCTGTTGTGTGTTCTTGTAGTGGGTCGTCCATTGCAGGTACTGCGAAAACCCTGATGTAGAGCCCTGCAATAGCTTTGGGCCATCCTAGCGGGGATTTCCTGGGGAAAACAACGAGCGGGACGTTATGTTTTGTTAAGCACAAAAAAGCTGGGGCCGCTACGCGGCCCTTTCGCGGGCAAGCTGTCGGCATCCAGGCCGATGCGCTCCATCAGCGCATCGGTGGCGTAGCTGA
>NZ_JBNNVR010000178.1:0-2842 GCF_050280645.1 Pseudomonas sp. NPDC089554 | reverse complement strand
GGTCGCCCGAGGCGGTCGTTGTATTCGTCAGCCAGGCGCGCTGCACGCACGTGGGGCGGCGATGACCATGGCGTCGACCAGGTCCAGGCCGTGGCTGGCCAGCTTGGTCTTGCCGGCTTCCATCGGGCCGCCGGAGACGAAGATCACCGGGATGTTCAGGCGCAGGGCGGCCATCAGCATGCCGGGGGTGATCTTGTCGCAGTTGGAGATGCACACGATGGCATCAGCGCAGTGGGCGTTGACCATGTATTCCACGGCGTCGGCGATGATCTCGCGGCTGGGCAGCGAATACAGCATGCCGTCATGGCCCATGGCGATACCGTCGTCCACGGCGATGGTGTTGAACTCCTTGGCCACGCCACCGGCGCGTTCGATTTCGCGGGCGACCAGCTGGCCCAGGTCCTTCAGGTGCACGTGGCCTGGGACGAACTGGGTGAACGAGTTGGCGATGGCGATGATCGGTTTCTTGAAATCTTCGTCCTTCATCCCGGTGGCGCGCCAGAGGGCACGGGCGCCCGCCATGTTGCGGCCTTGGGTGGAAGTCTTGGAACGGTAATCAGGCATGAAGCACTCCTGGCGGCTAAATCAGGTCACAGTAGGGGAGTGAGCTTCTCTTGTCCTTTGCGCCGAAGGCCGGTTGCCGCTGGCACGGATGGGGCACAAGACAGCGCGGGATCGCCGCGTGCTTGGCCAGAGCTCATAAACCCGCCGGGGGATGTCTGGCGATGAATAGGCCGATTCTACACCGCTGGCGCGACGAGGGAATGAAGATGTGCCTGGACGGTGGTGCTCAAGCATTTTGCCGATGTTATGTAGGAGCCTTCCCAAATGCATTCCTGTCGGTGGGTAAGTGCTTAGCCACGCTCTATTATCCGCCCGCCGTATGTGCGGCTTCACGAGCAGTACCCCAATGGACCTTCCCAGTTTCAGTTCACCACGAATCTGTAAATTGGCACTGAGCGTGCCGTTACCAGGGCTCCCTGAGGCTTCGCGTCCACGCGTCTGAGGTCTGCGGGCGCCCGGACGGCGCCTGGAGAAACCTCATGCAACACACCATCAACCTACCTTCCGACCTCTGCACCGCCACCCAGCGTCAGGCCGCCCAGGCGCGCCGCGACCGCTTGCTGCAGCCTGGCCTCTACGCCGAAGGCACGGCTGGCGCGCTGATGACCAGCGAGTATTCCTGCCTCGACGGCAGCCTGAGCGCCAGCCAGGCGGTCGACATGCTGCGCCGCGAGGCCGCCGACGCCGAAACCATCTACCAGTCCTACGTGCTCGACGAGCAGCGCAACCTGCTCGGCACCCTGTCGTTGCGCGAGCTGATTCTTGCCGCCCCTGACCAGCGCATCGATACCTTCATGGTGCGTCCGGTGATCTGCGTGACCGTCGCCACGCGCCAGGAAGAAGTGGCCCGGCTGATACGCGAGCAAGACCTGCTGGCCGTGCCGGTGCTAGACGAACTGGGGCGCCTGGTCGGTATCGTTACCTGCGACGATGCCCTGGACGTCATGGTCGAGGAGGCCACCGAGGACTTCCACAAGGGGGCATCCATCACCACCCACATCGGCAACCTCAAGGACGCCACCATTGGCCTGCTGTACCGCAAGCGTGTGTTCTGGCTGGTGTTGCTGGTGTTCGGCAACCTGTTTTCCGGGGCTGGTATCGCAGCGTTCGAAGATGTCATCGCCGAGAATATCGTGTTGGTGTTCTTCCTGCCGCTGCTGGTGGACAGTGGTGGCAATGCCGGTGCGCAGTCTGCAACCTTGATGGTGCGAGGCCTGGCGACAGGCGAGGTGATGATTCGCGATTGGCTGCGCATGCTGGGGCGCGAGTGTGGGGTTGCCTTGGCGCTGGGCTGCACCATGGCACTGGCAGTGGCATCGCTGGGCTGGCTGCGCGGCGGGCCGGAAATTGCCTTTGTCGTGGCCAGCAGCATGCTGGTGATCGTGCTGGTCGGCAGCCTGATCGGCATGAGCCTGCCGTTCATGTTCACCAAGTTCAAGTTTGACCCGGCGACGGCCAGCGGGCCGCTGGTGACCTCGATTGCCGATGCGGCGGGGGTGTTGGTGTACTTCGGCATTGCCGCTTACGTGCTGGGGCTTTGAAACAAGAGGGGCCGCATGGCGGCCCCTTTTGCGTCTCAGCTGTTTGGCAGCAGACGGCAGGTGATGCTCTTGATGTAGCGAGTTTCGGCGATCGCCGGGTGCACCGGGTGGTCCGGGCCTTGGCCGCCACGCTCGAGCAGTTGCAGGTTGCGGTCCAGGTGGCGGGCGCTGGTGAGCAGGATGTTGTGCAGGTCGTCCTCGGGCAGGTGCATCGAGCACGAGGCGCTGACCAGGATGCCGTCCTTGTTCAGCATGCGCATGGCCTGCTCGTTGAGGCGGCGGTAGGCCGCTTCGCCGTTCTTCAGGTCTTTCTTGCGTTTGATGAACGCGGGTGGGTCGGCGATGATCACGTCGAAGCGCTCCTCGGCGGCCTTCAGCTCGCGCAGGGCTTCGAACACATCACCTTCGATGCAGGTCAGTTTCTCGCCGATGCCGTTGAGCGCCGCGTTGCGCTCCACACCATCGAGGGCGAAGCCCGAGGCATCCACGCAGAACACTTCGCTGGCGCCGAACGCGCCGGCCTGCACGCCCCAGCCGCCGATGTAGCTGAACAGGTCGAGTACGCGCTTGCCCTTGACGTAGGGCGCCAAGCGCGCGCGGTTCATGCGGTGGTCGTAGAACCAGCCGGTCTTCTGGCCTTCACGCACATGCGCGCCAGGATTTGCGTATCCCGAAGCCCGCCCCAGTAGTGATGGTCGGCTAATACGATCTGCACGCTGTTCAGGGCTACGCTGCGA
>NZ_JBNNVR010000177.1:0-2907 GCF_050280645.1 Pseudomonas sp. NPDC089554 | reverse complement strand
GTCGCTCCCGAGCACCTGGCCTATGTCATCTACACCTCCGGTTCCACCGGCAAACCTAAGGGTGCAGGCAACCGCCACAAGGCGCTGACCAACCGCCTGTGCTGGATGCAGCAAGCCTATGGCCTGGGCCTAAGCGATACGGTCTTGCAGAAAACACCGTTCAGCTTCGACGTCTCGGTCTGGGAATTCTTCTGGCCACTGATGACTGGTGCCCGCCTGGCCGTGGCTGGCCCAGGCGACCACCGCGACCCGCGCCGTTTGGTCGAGCTGATCAACGAATACCAGGTCAGCACGCTGCACTTCGTGCCGTCGATGTTGCAGATGTTCCTGCTCGACGAGCAGGTGTCTTCCTGCACGAGCCTGCGCCGCATCGTGTGCAGCGGTGAAGCGCTGCCGGTGGATGCCCAGGACCAAGTCCTGGCCCGCTTGCCGAACGCAGGCCTGTACAACCTCTATGGCCCGACCGAAGCCGCCATCGACGTCACCCACTGGACCTGCCGCGATGAAGGCCGCGATGCCGTGCCCATCGGCCAGCCCATCGCCAACCTGCAAACCTACGTACTCGATGCAGAGCTGCAACCGGTTCCGGCCGGTGTGGTCGGTGAGCTGTACCTGGGCGGCGAAGGCCTCGCCCGTGGTTACCACCGTCGCCCGGCACTCACTGCCGAACGCTTCGTCACCAGCCCATTCGGGGAAGGCCAGCGCCTGTACCGCACCGGCGACCTGGCCAGCCAGCGCGCCGATGGCGTGATCGAGTACCGTGGCCGAATCGACCACCAAGTAAAAATCCGTGGCCTGCGTATCGAGCTAGGCGAAATCGAAGCTCGCTTGATGGAACAGGACACGGTACGTGAAGCGGTGGTGTTGGCCATCGACGGCGCGCTGATCGGTTACGTGGTGCCGAGAGAATGGCAACCTGAAGCCCAGGAAACCCTGCGCGAAACCATTCGCGAACCGCTGCGCCAAGCCCTGCCGGACTACATGGTCCCCAGCCAACTGCTGTTCATCGAACGCATGCCGCTAAGCCCCAACGGCAAGCTCGAACGCAAAGCCCTGCCCAAGCCCGATGCCAGCCAGGCACAGAAAGCCTACGTCGCCCCACGCACCGAGCTGGAGCAACGCATCGCCACGATCTGGCAAGACGTGCTCAAGCTCGAACGCGTCGGCCTGAACGACAATTTCTTCGAACTGGGCGGCCACTCCCTGCTGGCCACCCAGGTGCGCTCGCGCATCCGCCAGCAACTGGACCTCGACATCGCCCTGCGTACCCTGTTCGAGCACAGCACCCTGGCCGCCTTCTGCCAGGCCCTGGGCGAGGCGGAAAACGACGCGCGCCCTGCCCTGCTGCCCGCCACCCGCGACCAGGCCCTGCCGCTGTCCTATGCCCAGGAGCGCCAGTGGTTCCTCTGGCAGTTGCAGCCCGACAGCGCTGCCTACCACATTCCCGCCGCCCTGCGCCTGCGCGGCCCGCTCGACCCGGCCGCGCTGGCCACGGCCTTCGATGGCCTGGTCGCCCGCCATGAAAGCCTGCGCACCACCTTCATCGAACACGACGGCAAGGCCGTGCAGCACATCGCCGCGCCCACTGCGCAGGTGATCGTGCACGACACCCTGGCACCCGGTGCCGAGCAGGAACAGCGCATCCGCGACTACGTGCAAGCCCAGGTACAACGCCCGTTCGACCTGCGCCAGGGCCCGCTGCTGCGGGTCAACCTGCTGCGCGTGGCCGAGGGCGAGCATGTGCTGCTGCTGGTGCAGCACCATATCGTCTCCGACGCCTGGTCGATGCAGGTGATGGTCGAGGAGCTGGTGCAGCGCTACCACGCCGCCCGCGAAGGCCAGGACGCTGCGCTGCCGGCGCTGGCCGTGCAGTACGCCGACTACGCCCTGTGGCAACGCCAGTGGATGGAAGCCGGCGAGCGCGAGCGTCAGTTGGCCTACTGGAAAGCCCAACTGGGCGCCGCCACTGGCGTGCTGGAACTGCCCACCGACCACCCACGCCCGGCCACCCTCAGCGCCCGTGGCGGGCGCGTGGCGCTGGCGCTGGATGCGCAACTGGGCGAGCAACTGCGCCAGTTGGCCCAGGCGCAGAACGTGACCCTGTTCATGCTGTTGCTGGCCTCGTTCCAGGCGCTGCTGCACCGCTACAGCGGGCAGAGCGACATCCGCGTCGGCGTGCCCATCGCCAACCGCGACCGCCTGGAAACCGAGCGGCTGATCGGCTTCTTCGTCAATACCCAGGTGCTCAAGGCTGAGTTCAACGACCAGCAGGCTTTCCTTGGCCTGCTGCAACAGGCCAGGGAAGCAGCGCTGGGCGCGCAGCAGCATCAGGAGCTGCCGTTCGAGCAACTGGTCGAGGCGTTGCAGCCGGAACGCAGCCTGAGCCACAACCCGCTGTTCCAGGCGATGTACAACCATCAGGATGCCGTGCCCCAGGCCGAGGCGCTGGCGTTGCCAGGGCTCTCGGTCGAGGCGCTGGAGTGGGATGCCGGCACCGCGCAGTTGGACCTGACGCTGGAAACCCAGGATTCGGGGCAAGCCCTGAGTGCGGTGCTGATCTATGCGAGCGATTTGTTCGAGCCCGAGCGCATCGAGCGCATGGCCCGGCATTGGTTGAACCTGTTGCAGGGCATCGTCGCCAACCCGCAGGCCAAGGTGGCTGAGTTGCCGCTGCTGGATGCCGAGGAACAGGCACTGATCGTCGAGCAGTGGAATGACACGGCTGTGACCGATTACCCGCTCGAGACGCCGGTTCATCATCTGATCGAACAGCAGGTGCTGGCCACGCCAGATGCGCCGGCCTTGCGCTTTTGTGAGCAGGAACTGAGCTACCTAGAGCTGAACCAGCGCGCTAACCAGCTGGCTCACCAACTGATCGCCCTGGGCGTTGGCCCGGAAGTGCTGGTC
>NZ_JBNNVR010000176.1:0-2924 GCF_050280645.1 Pseudomonas sp. NPDC089554 | reverse complement strand
AGACCTTGGTGCCAATGTCGATCAGGGGTAGCGCCTTGATCGCCGTGGTGCCCTGGGTGAAGAACGCATCCGCTGATTCGAACCGGCCCACGGCGACCTTGGCCCCGGCGCTTTGGGTCAGGGTGGTCAGGCTTTTTGGCGAGCAACTGTAGTTGTCCGGAGGGCTCGGCGGGAGGCGGGCCGTGCCCTCGGCGACTTCCAGACCGATATCCAGATGCAGGTTGCCGGGCACCAGTTCGATATCGCTAACGTTGCAGGGAATGCCCACCAGGCACAGAATCGACTGCACCGTGGAGACCAGATTCAGGCTGAGCAGGTTGTTGAGCACGTTGGTCAGTGGCGAGGCGAGATCCTCCACGGCGTTCAGCAACCCGATAATTGGCGTCAGCAGCGGCAGATCCAGCGAGATCATCGCCCGCACCTGTGCGGTGTGCACCTTTAGCTCATCGGTGCGCGGGTCGCCCACCGAGGAAATCTGCTGCGGTTCGATCACTTTCAGGCGAACCCGTCCATTGACCAGGCCCAGCGCGCTCAGCGGCAAGTCGACATTGGCGGCCGTCTCGCTGGCCGCCAGCTGGATAACCCCCTGCACCAGTTGCAGCAACTGGATGCTGGTATCCAACCCGGCCTGGGCCGTGCCGTTCTGGATATCGAGAATCTCGCCCAGGTGCAGCAGCGTGCCGTTGCCAGCCCCCAAGGCGACCTTGCCCAGGTTGGTCACCACGTCGGCGGCGGCACCGCTTTGTTGCAGCACCTTCACCGCCGCTTGCAGCAATTGCGTGGCAGTGGCGTTGGCATTGAGCAGTTGCTGGTAGTCGCCGACTGTCAGGTTTAGGTCCACGGCAAGCTGGTCGAGGTACTTGAGCAGGTTGAGGTTGGTGGTGGCGAGGCCGTTCCAGCCCGCGACATCCAGCTGTACGTTGCCGCCCAGGGCGCTGAGTAACGCGTTGAGCAAAACCGACTGGCGCGAGTCGACGGTTGCCAGGGTAGTGCGGATGCTCAGCATTGCCTGCGGCGGCATTGGCGCCGAGGCCACTGCCGTGGCGCGCAAGGTGGTGGTCAGCGGCAGGCCTTCACCTTGGGTCAGGGTGTAGAGCCCAGCCGCGATGCTGGTGGTGACGGTTTCGTCGACCTGCACCTTGATCGCCTCGTTGCGCGTGGCATCGCTGGTGAAGGTGCGCAGGCTGTTGGCGCCGGTTTGCAGGTAGCCACAACTGGCGAGCAGTGGGTTGCCGGGGGCATGGCCATTGCGGGTGGCGGCGGCACGGGCGACGGCCGTGGCCTGTGGACCGCTGCCGATACACACGGCGAGCTGCCCGGCAGCCTCCAGTGCGGCCATGTCGGCGATGCGCTGAAGCTTGTGTTGCTCCAGGTACAAGCGCCCGCTGTCGACCACCAGCACCATGAACACCAGTGCCAGGCCGAGGGTCAGGGCCGCCATCAAGCCGATTGCGCCACCTTGGCGCGCAGCGGAACGGAAAACCACGAGCACTCCTTTGCAGGCCTTCGGCCACGCAGTGCAGCTGCGGTGCAAGGAGTGTAGTCAAGGTGATGGCAAGTTGCCCTGCCCAGGCGACCGATACCTACCTCTGTAGGAGCGGGCTTGCCCGCGAACACCGGCAGAGCCGGTGCCATACACTGCGGTGTGTTCTTCGCGGGCGAGCCCGCTCCTACAGGTATGGCATCGTGATCGAGAAGGTTAGCGCGGCGGGTAATTGGCCATCAGCTGGGCGATGGTCTTCTGGATCGCGACGTTACGTTCCTGTGGGCTCGGCGGGTAGTTGTTCATCACCTGCTCGGCACTGCCACGCCACACCAGCTTGCCGTCGCGCCCATCGAACAGGTCAACTTGCAAGGTCGCGACCTTGTAGTCGACGCTGCGGGTCTCGTTGTACATCGGGCCGCCCCAGTAGTTGCCCCAGTAACCGCCCCAGCCGCCGCCGTAGTTGGTGGTGACCTGCTGCTGGCGCTGCTCGACGATCAGGTAGGCACGCACCTTCACGTCGGCCTTGGCACCGCCTTGCACCGGGCGCAGCCCGCGCTGGTCGAGCTGGTCGGAGACCGCCTGGCGAATGCGCTGCTCGGTCAGGTCGCTCTTGATGCGCGGGTCGTCCGGGCTGTAGTGCAGGGCCGGTTCCTGCCAGGCCCAGCTACGGTAGCCAGCGAAATCGCGGCTGGCGTCGAAGTCCTGGGTGACATTGTTGCTGGCGCAGGCGGTGAGCAGCAGGGCCAGGGACAGCAGAACGAAGCGGCGCAACATGAAGATTCTCCTGGGCAATCAACTTGGGGGGTAGCCGGACAGCGCCTTGTGCACCGAGTCGCGCAGGGCATTCTCGCGTTCGCGTGGCGAGTCCTTGTCGCTGCCGCTCTCGGCGCTGGCGCTCCACACCGGCTGGCCACTGCGGGCATCGAACAGGTCGATGCGCACCACCATCACCTCGACCTGGTAGGTGCGCACGATCGGCACGCTGCCATAGGCGCCGTAGCCATTGCGATAGCCGCCATAGCCGACGCGGCCGTAGGGGTAGGGGCCGTAGTAGGGGTCATAGTCGTAATCGCGCACTTGGCGCAGGCGCCGTTCCAGGCGCATGTCGGCGCTGACCAGCAGGTCGGCGTTGCTACCGCGTGCCGGGCGCAGGCCGTGCTGGTCGAGGGCGCCGCTGATGGCGGCGGCCAGCTGTGCAGGGTCGGCATTCACACTGCCTGCGGGCAGTTGGTCGTTGCGCCAGGCCCAGCTGCGGTAGCGCCCATAGTCGCGTGGTGGTGCAGGGTAGGCACTGGCATCGAAGGTGGTGGCGGCCTGGGGCGGTGCCGGTGGCAGCGGCCGGGAGCTTGCCACGTACGGGTTGGTGCCCTGGCAGGCGGCCAGGGCGAAGGGAAGCAGGGCCAGGCACAGCAGACGGTATGGCATGTGTTCCTCCCGA
>NZ_JBNNVR010000175.1:0-3049 GCF_050280645.1 Pseudomonas sp. NPDC089554 | reverse complement strand
GTTCGCCAGTGAGCAACTGGTACAGCACGATGCCCACCGAGAACACGTCCGAGCGGCCATCGACCAACTCGCCGCAGAACTGGCGGGCTGGATCTGCGACATCCTGGCCGACCTGAACAACGAAGCGGTGATCGACGCCGTTCGCGAGAAGGTCAAGGCCATCTGCAAGAAGCTGCCGGTCTACGGCAACTGATTGGCGAACGCCTGATGTGAAAAAGCCCGGCCATGTGCCGGGCTTTTTCTTTGCGTTCTACAGCGGGCCGGGAAGTGTTTCCGGTACCAGGCGAATCTCGATGCGCTGCCCTAGCGCTTTGGCTGCGCTGGCCAGTGTTGCCAGGGTCATGCCCGAGTCGGTCTGGTCCAGAGCCCGGTCTACAGCCGTTCTACTGGTGTGCATGCGCTGCGCCAGCATCGTCTTGCTGATCTTCTGCGACTTCATGGCCTCAGCAAGCTGCCAGGCAATGACTCTTTTCAAAGCGGCCGCAGAAACCTCCTCGGCCAACCCTTCTTCGGCGAGAAAATCTTCGAAATCCGAGCCTATGTGCGGGTGCATAGGGTTTATCTCCTTAATCTTGCCTTGCGCTGCCTGGCCATGGCCAGATCAGCTGTAGGTGTCTTGCGACTTTTCTTGATGAAGCCATGGAGAAGCAACAAGCATCCCTCTACCAGTGTGAACATCACGCGAGCAATGCTCTCCCCCAAGTCCACACGAATCTCCCATAAACCGGGCTCCATTTTTCTGACCAGGGGCATGCCTAGCGGCCACCCCAGCTGTACACTCTTGATCTCGATACCTACGCGTTGGCGATGCTCACGCGGCAAGGCGCTCAACCATTCTCGTACAGGCTCGTTACCAAGTTCGGTCCGGAAGAATCTGACATTTAGAACGATGTGCTGATCGCACGAGGAGAACTGTACCAAAAAAGGTACTCCTTGGGTTCAGGTTTATCTGCTTGGCGATGCCGAAAAATCGCAGGCAAAAAAATGCCGCCTTGCGGCGGCATTAACCAGTCAGACGCTTCCGACTCAGCTGTCGCTCAACGCCTCGAAGCCTGCCCGGATCTTCTGCTCCGGCAGCTCATCCCCAATGAACACCATCACACTCTCGCGCGCCTCACCCTCTGCCCACTCGGCATCCCAATCGAAGCCATACAGCTTGAGCACGCCCTGGAACACCAGGCGGCGGTCATTGCCAGCGATGTTCAGCACACCCTTGTAGCGCAACAGCTGCTTGCCGTGGGTTTCCAGCAGCTCGTTCATGAAGTCGCTGAGGCGGTCGATGTCCAGTGCCGTTTCGGTGCGCAGCACCAGGGTGGAGATACGATCGGGCGTGGCCGGTTTTAGCACCGGGCGCAGGCTGGGCTTGAGGCTGCCGCCCAGGTCTGGGTTGAGATTGAAGCCACGCACATCGAGCAGTTCGGCCAGGTCGATACGGCCGTGCTCAACTACGCGCTGTGCGGCACGGCCATTGATGCGTGCCAGGCGCTCACCCAGGGCCTCGAGTTCTGCGGGCTCCACCAGGTCGGTCTTGGAGAGCAGCAGGCGGTCGGCGAAACCCACCTGGGCCTGGGCGATGGCCTGGGTCAGGTGCACCTCGGCGTGCTTGGCATCCACCAGGGTGATGATGCCGTCGAGGATGTAGCGGTCGCGCAGTTCTTCGTCGATGAAAAAGGTTTGTGCTACCGGGGCCGGGTCGGCTAGGCCAGTGCACTCGATCACCAGGCGATCGAAGGCGATTTCGCCGGCGTCGAGGCGTTCGAGCAGCAGCACCAGGGCACGGGTCAGGTCGCCGTGGATGCTGCAACACACGCAGCCGTTGGCCAGGGTCATCACCTGGACCGGCTCGTCCCCGAGCAGTTGGCTGTCGATGCCCGCCTCGCTGAATTCGTTTTCGATCACCGCGATCTTCAGGCCGTGTTCGGCCTTGAGCATATGCTTGAGCAACGTGGTCTTGCCGGCGCCGAGGAAGCCGGTGAGTACGGTAACGGGAATAGGCGTTTGCACGCAGGTGTCTCCATGAAGCCGAAAAAGATGTGGGAGCCCGGCTGGGCTCCCACAGGTTCACGCGTGTCGCGGGGTCAACAACACTTGGGGCCGCCCTTGCCGCCATAACGCGCTTCCTGGCGCTCGCGGAAGAACGCCTCATAGCTCATCACCGGCAGGTCCGGGTGCGTTTTCTGCATATGCTCGACATACGTGTCGTAGTCAGGCATGCCCACCATCAGGCGGGCGGCTTGCCCCAGGTACTTACCCAGTCGACCCAGGTCGTTGAACATCACTGCATTCCTCTATTCGATCAAGCGTCAGGCAATGCCTGGAACGGGGTTTCCTTGTCGCTGCGCTCCTTGCGACCCAAGGCAGCGATAGCGACCTTGATAGCGAAGAACAATATGCTGAATACCACGATCAAGAACAGTACCGTCAGGCCGGCGTTGGTGTAGGCGTTGAGGATCACGTGCTGCATCTGACCGATGTCCTTGGCCGGTGCCAGTACCTGGCCGGCGTCCAGCGCGGCGCTGTACTTCTTGGCCAAGGCCAGGAAGCCGACGGCCGGGTTCGGGTCGAACAGCTTGATAAAGCTGGCGGTGGTGGTACAGATCAGCAGCCAGGTAGCCGGCACTAGGGTCACCCATATGTAGCGCTGGCGCTTCATCTTGATCAGCACCACGGTACCCAGCATCAGTGCGATACCGGCCAGCATCTGGTTCGAGATACCGAACAGCGGCCACAAGGTGTTGATGCCGCCCAGCGGGTCGACCACGCCTTGGTACAGCAGGTAGCCCCACAGTGCCACGCAACCACCGGTGGCGAGCATGTTGGCGCCCCACGACTCGGTGCGCTTCAGGGCTGGCACGAAGCTGCCCAGCAGGTCTTGCAGCATGAAGCGACCGGCACGGGTACCGGCGTCCACCGCGGTGAGGATGAACAGCGCCTCGAACAGAATCGCGAAGTGATACCAGAAGGCCATGGTGTTCTCACCCGGCAGCACCTGGTGCAGGATCTGCGCGATACCTACCGCCAGGGTCGGTGCACCACCGGCACGGGCCAG
>NZ_JBNNVR010000174.1:0-3063 GCF_050280645.1 Pseudomonas sp. NPDC089554 | reverse complement strand
GGCGGTGAAGGCCACAACCTGCAAGAGCACAGCGTCGTCCTGATCCGTGGCGGCCGTGTAAAAGACTTGCCAGGTGTTCGTTACCACACCGTTCGCGGCTCTCTGGATACTTCGGGCGTTAAAGGCCGTAACCAGGGTCGTTCGAAATACGGTACCAAGCGTCCGAAGTAATCGGCCGTTTGCAGACTTCCATTTTTTTGAGTCGATAAGAGTAAGGTCGGGCAGGGGTCGAAGACCCGCGTCCCGGGCTAACCTGAAGACCGTTTGAGGGCTTATCATGCCAAGACGTCGTGTAGCAGCAAAACGTGAGATCCTTGACGATCCGAAGTACGGATCCCAGATCCTCGCCAAGTTCATGAACCACGTGATGGAAAGCGGCAAGAAGGCCGTAGCCGAGCGCATCGTTTACGGTGCCCTGGATACCGTCAAAGCACGCAAGAACAGCGACCCCCTGGAAATCTTCGAGAAAGCTCTCGACGCCATCGCTCCGCTGGTCGAAGTAAAGTCCCGCCGTGTCGGCGGTGCCACTTACCAGGTTCCGGTTGAAGTTCGTCCTTCCCGTCGTAATGCGCTGGCAATGCGCTGGCTCGTAGACTACGCCCGTAAGCGTGGCGAGAAGTCCATGGCCCTGCGCCTGGCTGGCGAGCTGCTGGATGCTGCCGAAGGCAAAGGTGCTGCAGTCAAGAAGCGTGAAGACGTGCACCGTATGGCCGAAGCCAACAAGGCGTTCTCGCACTACCGCTTCTAATTCAAGCATCAATCTTTTTGCGAGGGCTTTATGGCTCGTACTACAGCAATTAACCGCTACCGTAACATTGGTATCTGTGCCCACGTTGACGCGGGCAAGACCACCACTACCGAGCGGATCCTGTTCTACACAGGTCTGAGCCACAAGATGGGCGAGGTGCATGACGGCGCCGCGACCACCGACTGGATGGTTCAGGAGCAGGAGCGCGGTATTACCATTACCTCCGCTGCTGTTACCACCTTCTGGAAAGGTTCCCGTGGTCAGTACGACAACTACCGCGTAAACGTCATCGATACTCCCGGCCACGTTGACTTCACCATTGAAGTAGAGCGTTCGCTGCGCGTACTCGACGGCGCGGTCGTCGTATTCTGCGGTACTTCCGGTGTCGAGCCTCAGTCCGAAACCGTATGGCGTCAGGCCAACAAGTACGGCGTTCCACGTGTTGTCTACGTGAACAAGATGGACCGTGCTGGTGCCAACTTCCTGCGCGTTATCGGCCAGATCAAGAACCGCCTGGGTCACACCCCGGTTCCGGTCCAGCTGGCTATCGGTGCAGAAGACGACTTCCAGGGTCAGGTTGATCTGATCAAGATGAAGGCTATCTACTGGAACGACGACGACAAAGGCACCACCTACCGTGAGGAAGAAATTCCTGCGGACATGCTCGAGCTGGCCGAAGAATGGCGCGCGAACATGGTGGAAGCTGCTGCCGAAGCCAACGAAGAGCTGATGAACAAGTACCTTGAAGAAGGTGAGCTGACCGTCGAAGAGATCAAGGCAGGCCTGCGTGCGCGCACCCTGGCCAGCGAAATCGTTCCGGCTGTCTGCGGTTCGTCGTTCAAGAACAAGGGCGTTCCCCTGGTTCTCGATGCCGTCATCGACTTCCTGCCTGCCCCGACCGAAATCCCGGCGATCAAGGGTATCCACCCTGACCTGATCGACGTGCCGAAGGATGAAGTCACTCCAGAGCAGTACGACGAGCGTCCTGCTGACGATGACGAGCCGTTCTCGGCTCTGGCGTTCAAGATTGCCACCGACCCGTTCGTGGGCACTCTGACCTTCGTCCGCGTCTACTCGGGCTTCCTGACCTCCGGTGACTCTGTCATCAACTCGGTCAAGGGCAAGAAAGAGCGCGTTGGTCGTATGGTGCAGATGCACGCCAACCAGCGTGAAGAGATCAAAGAAGTACGCGCCGGCGACATCGCTGCTCTGATCGGCATGAAGGACGTCACCACCGGTGACACCCTGTGCAACGCCGACAAGCCGATCATCCTCGAGCGTATGGACTTCCCTGAGCCGGTGATTTCGCTCTCCGTAGAGCCGAAAACCAAGGCTGACCAGGAGAAGATGGGTATCGCTCTGGGCAAGCTGGCCCAGGAAGACCCGTCGTTCCGCGTCAAGACCGACGAAGAAACCGGCCAGACCATCATCTCCGGTATGGGTGAGCTGCACCTGGACATCCTCGTTGACCGTATGAAACGCGAGTTCAACGTCGAGTGCAACGTCGGCAAGCCGCAGGTTTCGTACCGCGAGAAGATCACCAAGTCCAACGTCGAGATCGAAGGCAAGTTCGTTCGTCAGTCGGGTGGTCGTGGTCAGTTCGGTCACTGCTGGATCCGTTTCTCGGAGCCGGACGTGGACGAAAAAGGCAACATCACCGAAGGTCTGGTGTTCACCAACGAAGTCGTTGGTGGTGTGATTCCTAAGGAATTCATCGCCCCGATCCAGAAGGGTATCGAAGAGCAGATGAAAAACGGCGTTGTTGCCGGCTATCCACTGCTCGGCCTGAAGGCCACGGTATTCGACGGTTCGTACCACGACGTCGACTCCAACGAAATGGCGTTCAAGATCGCCGCTTCGATGGCGACCAAGCAGCTGGCCCAGAAGGGCGGTGGCGTGGTGCTTGAGCCGATCATGAAGGTCGAAGTTGTAACCCCGGAAGACTACCTGGGTGACGTGATGGGTGACCTGAGCCGTCGTCGCGGGATGATCCAGGGTAATGAAGACTCGGTGTCCGGCAAGGTAATCACTGCTGAGGTACCGCTCGGAGAGATGTTCGGTTACGCGACCGACGTTCGTTCCATGTCTCAGGGTCGCGCAAGCTACTCCATGGAATTCTCCAAATACGCCGAAGCTCCGTCGAACATCGTCGAAGCACTCGTTAAAAAACAAGGCTAATCCCCTTTAGGCAAGAGGTTCACTGTCGTGGCTAAAGAAAAATTTGATCGTTCCCTTCCCCACGTTAACGTCGGCACCATCGGCCACGTTGACCACGGTAAGACCACTCTGACCGCAGCTCTGACTCGCGTTTGCTC
>NZ_JBNNVR010000173.1:0-3170 GCF_050280645.1 Pseudomonas sp. NPDC089554 | reverse complement strand
GCCCGCTCCCACAGGACCTCCACTGTCTTTGTGGGAGCGGGCTTGCCCCGCGATAGGGACGCTACAGGCACAGCTCAAACCTCCGGCAACACCGGCACCGGGCGCTTGTCCTCATCGATGGCGACAAAGCTGAACACCCCTTGAATCGCCTGCTCGCGCCCATCGACGTACATGTTCTCGACGAACACATCCACCTGCACTTGCAGGCTGGTGTTACCCACCTTGGTCACCGTGCCCACCAGCTCGACGATCGAGCCCGCCGCGATCGGGTGCTTGAAGTCGATCCGGTCAGTGGACACAGTCACCAGCGGCAAGCGGCAGAAACGCGTGGCAGCAATGAACGACACTTCGTCCATCCACGCCAGGGCGGTGCCGCCGAACAGCGTGTTGTGGTGGTTGGTGGTGTTGGGGAAGACGGCCTTGGTCACGCGGGTCACCGACAACTCGGTGCGGCGCTGGATTTCCTGGTCTCGGGTAGTCATATGCAGCTCACATCGCAAGGGCAGGTTTCAGAACGCAAAAAAGCAGCCCGAAGGCTGCTTTCTCTCTCGCAGGGCGGCCATGGCCACCGGTCAAACTGCACTCAGGACAGTTTTTCCTTGATGCGAGCGGCTTTGCCGGACAGGTCGCGCAGGTAGTACAGCTTGGCTTTACGCACGTCACCACGACGTTTCACGGCCAGGCTGTCGATCTGTGGGCTGTAGGTCTGGAAGGTACGCTCTACGCCAACGCCGCTGGAGATCTTGCGCACGGTGAAGGCGCTGTTCAGACCGCGGTTACGCTTGGCGATAACGACGCCTTCGAACGCCTGCAGACGCGAGCGGTCGCCCTCCTTCACTTTAACCTGGACGACAACGGTGTCGCCGGGTGCGAAGGTCGGGATCTCTTTGCTCATCTGCTCGGCTTCGAGCTGCTGGATGATCTTGTTGGTCATGCTGTGCTCCTAAGATGGATAACGCGATCCACCATCGATACGTTTAACTATCGTCCCGCTCGCGGAGGTATTCCTCGAGCAGCTTCTTCTCTTCTCCAGAAAGCGAGCGACTTTCCAGAAGATCGGCGCGTCGTTCGAAGGTCCTACCAAGGGACTGCTTCATCCGCCAACGCCGGATATGTGCATGGTTGCCACTTAGCAACACGTCGGGTACACGCTGATCCGCATACACCTCAGGTCGGGTGTAGTGCGGGCAATCCAGCAGACCATCGGTGAAGGAGTCTTCCTCCGCCGAGTCCACATGCCCTAAAGCTCCGGGCAGCAGCCGCGTAACCGCATCGATCAGTACCATGGCCGGCAGCTCGCCACCGGAAAGCACATAGTCGCCAATCGACCACTCTTCATCGACATGAGCCTCGATAAAACGCTCGTCGATGCCTTCATAACGACCGGCGATCAGGATCAACGACTCCTGTTCGGCCAGGCCTTTGACCGCCTGCTGAGTCAGCTTGCGGCCTTGTGGCGAGAGGTAGATCACCTTCGCCGCTGCTCCAGTCGCTTGCCTGGCGCTAACCAGTGCATCTTCCAGAGGCTTGATCTTCATCACCATGCCTGGACCACCGCCAAAAGGCCGATCATCCACCGTGTGGTGGCGATCCGTGGTGTAGTCCCGCGGGTTCCAGCAGGTCACTTGCAGCAACCCCTGTTTCACCGCGCGGCTGGTAATGCCGTACTCCGTGATGGCCGAGAACATCTCGGGGAACAACGTGATGACGTCTACGCGAAGGTTACCCATCGTTTAGAAATCCGCGTCCCATTCAACTCGCATCACGCCCGCTTCCAGGTCGACTGCCAGCACGCATTGCGCCGTGTAGGGCAACAAGCGCTCGCGATCGTCAAGGCTGCCTGCGCAAGGCTTGACCACCATTACATCGTTCGCGCCGGTCTCCAACAGGTGATCGATCGTGCCGAACAGCTGTTCGTCCTGATTGATGACCTTCAGGCCCACCAACTGGTACCAGTAGTACTCGTCGGCTGCCAGGTTGGGCAAAAGGCTCCGCGGGATGCAGATCTCGTAACCGCTCAGAAGACGGGCTTCATCGCGATCGTCGAGGCCTTTCAATTTCACGACCAGGCCCTTTTGGGAGCCACGACCGTTGACCAGCTCGACCTGTTTTACCGTGCCTTCGTGCCTAAGCGTCCAACGCGGGTAATCCAACAGGTTTTCAATCGGATCGGTAAAGGAATACACCTTCACCTCGCCGCGAACGCCGTGAACCGAAAAAATCTTGCCAACGACGATGAGGTCGTCAGCCTTTTCTGGCGTCGCGTTCATACTGCTCAGGCTGCGGCCTTGGCAGCTTCCTTCAGCAGCTGAGCAACACGCTCAGACGGCTGCGCGCCCTGGCTCAGCCAGTAGGTGACGCGTTCCTGGTTGACCGACAGCTTAACCTCGGCGCCAGCGGCGATCGGGTTGAAGAAGCCAACGCGCTCAACGAAACGGCCATCACGGGCGTTACGCGAGTTGGTCACGGTCAGGTGGTAGAAAGGGCGCTTTTTAGAGCCGCCACGGGCAAGACGGATGGTTACCATGTGAACATCGTTCCTATAGTCGGTGCTGCAAATCTGAATGCCAAATAGGCACAGGGTGCCCAAAAGGCCGCATATTCTCGGGGAATACACGGACATTTGCAAATGGCTTTTTCAGCAAGGCCCTGCCTCGCTATCCAGACTTGCGGTTCAAGCCGCTGATTCGCGGCGATTTTCCCGCCGAGGCGGGGTCTGATGGGCGGCCCGGCATCTCTACCGGGCCGCCCATCGGATTCGCTTACAGCTTGGGCATGCCGCCGCCAGGCAGCATCCCGCCAAGGCCGCGCATCATCTTCGACATGCCGCCCTTGGTGGAGAATTTCTTCATCATCTTCTGCATTTGCTTGTGCTGCTTGATCAACCGCCCGACGTCCTGCACCTGGGTACCGGAACCCAGCGCGATCCGGCGTTTGCGCGAACCGCTGATCAGCTCGGGGTCGCGGCGCTCGGCCGGGGTCATGGAGTCGATGATCGCTTCCATCTGCTTGAACTGCTTCTCGGCCGCGCCCTGGGCATTGCCCATCTGCGACAGGTTCACGCCACCGATGCTCGGCAGCTTGTCCATGAGGCCGCCCAGCCCGCCCATGTTCTTCATCTGTTGCAGCTGGTCGCGGAAGTCTTCGAGGTCGAAGCCCTTGCCCTTCTT
>NZ_JBNNVR010000172.1:0-3211 GCF_050280645.1 Pseudomonas sp. NPDC089554 | reverse complement strand
GGCCTGTGAAACCCTGGCCGACTTCGACACGCCGCTGTCGATCTACCTGAAGCTTGCCGACCAACCCAACTCCTACCTGCTCGAGTGACCTGGGCAGTCAACGTGAGCGTAGTGACGAATGGTCGAGTTGTACTCAACGTGAGCGGTGTTGATGGTGATACCGCGCGCTTTCTCTTCCGGAGCCGAGTCGATCTTGTCGAACTCAACGATTGCCGAACCGAAAACTTCGGAGCAAACGCGAGTCAGAGCTGCGGTCAGAGTGGTCTTACCGTGGTCAACGTGGCCGATGGTGCCGACGTTAACGTGGGGAAGGGAACGATCAAACTTTTCCTTAGCCATCGATACAGTCCTCCGCAGAAGAAATAGTCACTACGCTGATAAAACAAAGGCAGATATTTTCATATCTGCCTTGTCTGTATGGAGCTCTTGAGCGGACTTGAACCGCTGACCTCACCCTTACCAAGGGTGTGCTCTACCAACTGAGCTACAAGAGCGAAACACTTTGCGCACAACAGCAAACTTGGAGCGGGTAGCGGGAATCGAACCCGCATCATCAGCTTGGAAGGCTGAGGTTCTACCACTAAACTATACCCGCGGAGCTTGCGGCTCTCGCTAAAACTGGTGGAGGGAGAAGGATTCGAACCTTCGAAGCTCTCGCAACGGATTTACAGTCCGTCCCCTTTGGCCGCTCGGGAATCCCTCCTGCTTCGTGGGGCGCATTCTCTGCCCTTCCCACTATACTGTCAAGCTTTTTCTCAATTAAATCTTGAGGTTAGCTACTTCGGCAGCGCTTTACAGCGCCACACCCAAGTGGTGTTCCCTGTGAAGCGGGCGCCATTCTATCAAGCTATTCAGCAGTTGCAATACCCTCGCATAAAATAATTTTATGTTTTAAGTCTTTGAAATCCTTGGAAAGAGTAGCCAGCACCGACGCATCCAACAGACGCTCGCTTTCAGCAGAAACCTTCAGCCAGATACCCTCAGCCCCCGGCAACTGACCAGCCAGGGGCTGAGTGGTGATATCCAGACTTAGTAGACGCTGACGCAGGGCATCAAGCTGATCCTGAGAAACCAGGCCACCAACGACCAGGCACTCATCCCTACGCCTGGCAGGCGCCCCGGCACCGGTCTCGCGCAGCAAGCGGATCTCCTGCTGGTTGCCCTTATAAAGAGAGAGCGGAGCGACCTCCTTGACCTTCAGTGGAGCCTCTTGCTGATGCCAGATGTAGTACACGACATTGAGCACCACCAGTAGCAGAAACAACCAACGCATAGGCACCTCAACTCAATGGGCAGGCCATAGCCAGGCCGACAAACACCAGATCAGGTACAATACGCGCAGTCGGCGCAGCCACTTGCACCAATGGCGCGTCTCCGCCCGTGAGAAACACGCGGAAATCATCACCCCAGAGAGCCCGCGCCTGCTCGATCTGGGTACGCGCGAACCCCTGCAGCATCAGTACACATCCACGCTCCACAGCCTCGACCGTGGAGCGCCCAGGCGCCAAGCTGCTCAGCGCACGCTCGGCAGAAGCATCGTCATAACGGATACGTCGAGTGTGGGTACGTAATTGGCTACGCATCAAGGGCATACCTGGGCAGATATACCCCCCCAGATGCTGACCGTCTGGCGCAACGAAATCCGCCTTGGCTGCCGTTCCAAAATCCATGACCAGGCATGCACCCTTTGCCAGATGGAAGGCGCCAAGGGCTGCCAGCCAGCGATCCATGCCCAGCCGCTGATGATCTTCGTAGCCATTGCGCACGCCCGCCATTTCCGTGACCGGACGAGCAACGCGAACCTCGACGCCAAATGCATCCTTGAGCAACGAGCACAGGGACTCTGTCTCTTCCTCACTGCGCACGCTTACCATGCGCGCACCACTAAGGCGCGCAGCGTGCAGCGCCGCAACCTGTACCAACAGGGCCTGATCGGAGTCGACGAAACCACCACCGACAATGGTCGCATCGGCAGCGTGAATCACTCTCCACTTGATAAAGCTGTTACCGCAATCGAGCTCAAGAATCATCACGCAACCTCAGACTGAGCTCACCACCACTGAAGCTCTTCTCCACGCCATCAACCTCCAGCCGCAAGCCTCCCTGCCCATCGACCCCCAGCACAGTACCGTCAATGCGAGCGCTTCCCGCAACAAGCGATACCTTGCGCGCCTGCCACAGATGAGCCTGCTCC
The DNA here is from genome assembly GCF_050280645.1 of Pseudomonas sp. NPDC089554. NCBI lineage: Bacteria > Pseudomonadati > Pseudomonadota > Gammaproteobacteria > Pseudomonadales > Pseudomonadaceae > Pseudomonas > Pseudomonas sp. NPDC089554. The sequence goes on along the minus strand of NZ_JBNNVR010000172.1, from coordinate 1,017 downwards.
CACTCTTCCTGGAATGCAGCAAAACCGTATCGCCGGTGTCGAGCCAACTCATGCTGGAGCTGCTGGTTGAGTAGCGACACCAGCCGATTCCGATCAATCGGTGCCCCCACCTCAAGCCTCATCGAAGTCCACTGTTGGTCGACCTGATCGTTGGACTTCATGTTCACATTGATGCCAATACCCAGCACGACGTGGCAGACATCAGCGGGATCCCCCACCAACTCCAGGAGGATGCCGGCGATCTTGCGCTCACCAACCAACAAGTCGTTTGGCCACTTCAACCCGACACCAGCAACACCAAAGGCTTGAAGCGTGCGCATCACAGCAAGCCCAACCACCAAGCTCAAGCCTTCAAGCTGGCGCATACCACCTTCCACTCGCAGAACCAGGCTGTAGTAGAGGTTCTCGGCAAATGGGCTTACCCATTGACGCCCGCGTCGGCCGCGACCAGCACTCTGGCGCTCAGCCAACACAAGGAATGGCGCGCCCTGCCCTTCGGCAATACGGCGCAGGGCGTCGGCATTGGTCGAGTCAATCGACTCGTGAATAAAGAGTGGCCATTGTTCAGCCTGGGAGAATTCGGCAATGGATCGAGGCTCGAGCAATATCAGCGGAGTGGAAAGTTGATATCCACGACCACGCACCTTGTGGATAACAAGGTTGAGCTCGCTTTCCAGGTGCTGCAGCTGCTTCCATACGGCACTGCGACTCACCCCAAGGGCTTCCCCCAAGGCTTGCCCGGAATGGAACCGACCATCCTTGAGGAGATTCAACAACTTCAGCATGCCAGTCTCGACTTGGAATAAGGCTGGCATGATAGCCATGGGCCGAAGGATTGCATAGGAAAAGGGCAGTCGGCGGCCAGTACCGAGCAATCGAGTGGTCGTGCTCATCGGAAGGTGGGCACGCCAAACGCCACGGACCGGAAAAGACAAAACCCCTACCTGCTCGCGCAGATAGGGGTTTTGCGAAATGAATCTTGACGATGACCTACTCTCACATGGGGAAACCCCACAC
>NZ_JBNNVR010000171.1:0-3216 GCF_050280645.1 Pseudomonas sp. NPDC089554 | reverse complement strand
CTGGGAAGGCGTGGGCCTGTGCTCGTACCTGTTGATCGGTTTCTACTACAGCAACCGCAACAACGGTAACGCGGCACTGAAGGCTTTCATCGTCACCCGCATCGGCGACGTGTTCCTGGCCATCGGCCTGTTCATCCTGTTCGTCCAGCTGGGTACCCTGAACGTGCAGGAACTGCTGGTGCTGGCACCGCAGAAATTCCAGGCTGGCGACACCTGGATGGTCCTGGCCACCTTGATGCTGCTGGGTGGTGCGGTCGGTAAATCCGCCCAGTTGCCGCTGCAGACCTGGCTGGCCGACGCGATGGCCGGCCCTACCCCGGTTTCGGCACTGATCCACGCTGCGACCATGGTGACCGCAGGTGTCTACCTGATCGCCCGTACCCACGGCCTGTTCACCCTGGCGCCGGACATCCTGCACCTGGTCGGCGTGGTCGGTGGCATTACCTTGGTAATGGCCGGCTTCGCTGCACTGGTACAGACCGACATCAAGCGCATCCTCGCCTACTCGACCATGAGCCAGATCGGCTACATGTTCCTGGCCCTGGGCGTGGGTGGCTGGCATGCGGCGATCTTCCACCTGATGACCCACGCCTTCTTCAAGGCCCTGCTGTTCCTTGCCTCCGGTGCGGTGATCAACGCCTGCCACCACGAGCAGAACATCTTCAAGATGGGCGGCCTGTGGAAGAAACTGCCGCTGGCCTACGCAAGCTTCGTGGTCGGTGGCGCGGCCCTGGCGGCCTTGCCGATCCTGACCGTAGGCTTCTACTCCAAGGACGAAATCCTCTGGGAAGCCTTCGCCAGCGGCAACAGCAACCTGCTGTACGCCGGCCTGTTCGGCGCGTTCATGACCTCGCTGTACACCTTCCGCCTGATCTTCATCACCTTCCATGGCGAAGCCAAGACCGAAGCCCATGCCGGCCACGGGATCAGCCACTGGCTGCCGCTGGGCGTGCTGATCGTGCTGTCGACCTTCGTCGGCGCCTGGATCCACCCACCACTGGCAGGCGTGCTGCCGCAAGGCGCCGGCCATGCCGGCGGCGAAGCCAAGCACTCGCTGGAGATCGCCTCGGGTGCCATCGCCATCGCCGGTATCCTGTTGGCCGCCGTGCTGTTCCTGGGCAAGCGTCGCCTGGCAACCGCGATCGCCAACAGCAGCATCGGCCGTATCCTGTCGGCCTGGTGGTTCGCCGCCTGGGGCTTCGACTGGATCTACGACAAGCTCTTCGTCAAACCGTACCTGCTGATCTGCCACCTCCTGCGCAAGGACCCGGTGGATCGCGGCATCGGCCTGATTCCTCGGATGGCCCGTGGCGGCCACGTTGCCATGAGCAAGACCGAGACTGGCCAACTGCGCTGGTACACCGCCTCGATCGCCGTCGGTGCCGTGCTGGTACTGGGCGCTGTGGTAGTGGCCGCGGTATGACAATGAATCTTGCGACTTTGCCAAAGGAAACCAACCCGTCATGATTTTGCCTTGGCTGATCCTGATCCCCTTCATCGGCGGCCTCCTGTGCTGGCTGGGTGAGCGCTTCGGCGCCACCCTGCCCCGCTGGATCGCACTGCTGACCATGTCCCTGCTGCTCGGTATCGGCCTATGGCTGTGGGGCGCCGGCGACTATACCCTGGCCCCTGCCCCGGGCGCCGAACCGGCCTGGACCCTCGAATACAAGGTCGAGTGGATCAAGCGCTTCGGCATCAGCATCCACCTGGCCCTGGACGGCCTGTCGCTGCTGATGATCCTGCTGACCGGCCTGCTCGGCGTGCTGTCGGTGCTGTGCTCGTGGAAAGAGATCCAGCGCCACGTCGGCTTCTTCCACCTCAACCTGATGTGGATCCTCGGTGGCGTGGTCGGTGTGTTCCTGGCCCTGGACCTGTTCCTGTTCTTCTTCTTCTGGGAAATGATGCTGGTGCCGATGTACTTCCTCATCGCGCTCTGGGGTCACAGCTCGGCCGATGGCAAGAAGACCCGGATCTACGCGGCGACCAAGTTCTTCATCTTCACCCAGGCCAGCGGCCTGATCATGCTGGTGGCAATCCTCGCCCTGGTACTGGTGAACTACGGCAACACCGGGGTCATCACCTTCAACTACAGCGACCTGCTCAAGGCGGAACTTCCGGCCGGTACCGAGTACCTGCTGATGCTGGGCTTCTTCATTGCGTTTGCGGTGAAGCTTCCGGTGGTGCCGTTCCACTCCTGGCTGCCTGATGCTCACGCCCAGGCGCCGACCGCAGGTTCCGTGGACCTGGCGGGCATCCTGCTGAAGACTGCGGCCTACGGCCTGCTGCGCTTCGCCCTGCCGCTGTTCCCGAACGCCTCGGCAGAGTTCGCGCCCATCGCCATGACCCTGGGCCTGATCGGTATCTTCTACGGTGCCTTCCTGGCCTTCGCGCAAACCGACATCAAGCGTCTTATCGCCTTCTCCAGCGTCTCGCACATGGGCTTCGTGCTGATCGGTATCTACTCCGGCAGCCAGCAAGCCCTGCAAGGCGCGGTGATCCAGATGCTGGCCCACGGCCTGTCGGCTGCCGCGCTGTTCATCCTGTCCGGCCAGCTGTACGAGCGTCTGCACACCCGTGACATGCGCCAGATGGGCGGCCTGTGGCACCGCATCGCGTACCTGCCCGCCATCAGCCTGTTCTTCGCCGCTGCATCGCTTGGCCTGCCTGGCACTGGCAACTTCGTCGGCGAGTTCCTGATTCTGCTGGGCAGCTTCGCCCACGTGCCATGGATCACTGTGATTGCCACCACGGGCCTGGTCTTCGGTTCGGTCTATTCGCTGATCATGATCCACCGCGCCTACTTCGGCCCGGCGAAGGCCGACACCGTCCTGGCCGGCATGGACAGCCGCGAGCTGATCATGGTGCTGGGCCTGGCCGTGCTGCTGATCGTGCTCGGCGTGTACCCGCAGCCGTTCCTCGACACCTCTGCCGCCACCATGAGCGGTGTGCAGCAGTGGCTCGGTTCCGCTTTCACTCAACTCGCTTCGGCCCGGTAAGAGCGCTATGGAATTCACCACTCAACACTTCATCGCATTGGCGCCGATGCTCATCACCACCATCACCACGGTGGTGGTGATGCTGGCGATCGCCTGGAAGCGCAACCACTCGCAGACCTGCAGGTTGCAAAAGACGCGGGCGCCAAGGCCGAGGCCGAGTGGAACCAACGTTTCGATGACTACGCCCAGGCCTTCCCTGAGCTGGCTGCCGAATTCAAGC
>NZ_JBNNVR010000170.1:0-3242 GCF_050280645.1 Pseudomonas sp. NPDC089554 | reverse complement strand
TTCCCGCGGCGGGCATGTGCTACTGCACGGCGAGAGTTTCCCCCATGCCCTGGCCCACGCCCTGCAACTGGCCGAGCGTGACGGTGCGACCTTCGACAGCCCGGAGCTGGTCAACGACGACCCACTGGGTGAAGGCTGGCCTTCACGCACGGGGGCTTCGAATTTCACGCCGTTCTCTTCCAGCGCGACCCAGTCCGGCACTTCGCCATAGACCGTCTCGACATAGCGCTCCAGGCCTTCGGCATCACGGGCGGCGGAGTCGTTCTTGAACAGGATGCCGCTGGGCTTGAGCACCTGCACCAGCGCGGCGATCACCTCGTCCTTGTGCGCTTCCATGGTGGCGGAGGCCAGTTGCACCACGAGGATGTCGAAGAAGCGGTCGACCACCAACCCCGGCAGCAGGTCGGAGTCGCCGTACACCAGGCGGTAGCACGGCTTGTCGAACAGGCGCTCGCGCAGCGACAGGGCGACGTTCAGGCGGTGCACCAGCAGCGACTTGTCCAGCGCCAGCTTGGCATCGCGCGACAGCAGGCGGGCGCAGATCAGGTTGTTCGGGCTCAGTGCCACCACACCCAGCGGCTTGCCGTTGGCTGCTTCGAGAATGGCCTGCTGGCCGGCCTTCAGGCCTTGCAGCGGGGTGGCGGCAACGTCGACTTCGTTGCTGTAGACCCACAGGTGGCCGGCGCGCAGGCGGCGGTCGGCGTTGGCTTTGAGGCGAAGGCTGGGCAGGGACATGACGTCGCTCCGGAAAAAAGAGCGGGAGTATACCGTGTTGGCCTGCGGTTCGCTGCGAGGGCGGGATGAACGTCAGCACCATCCATCCCGAATGGCTAAAGTAAACCGCCCTGGGAACGATCCAGTGATTGGTGCCCTGCCGGAGTACAGGGTTAGAATTCCCCGTCCATCCCGAGTGTGTGCCCATGCCCCAGGAACTTACCGCCGAACAGATCCAGCAAGCCTTGCAAGGCATTGCCATTCCGCCGCAGCCGCAGATCATGGTCGATTTGCAGTTCGAGCAGTACATGCCCGACCCGGACCTGGAGACCATCGCCAAGCTGATCGCCCAGGACCCTGGGCTTGCCGGTGCGTTGCTGAAGCTGGTGAATTCGCCGCACTTCGGCCTTTCCAACAAGATCGGCTCGATCCAGCGCGCGGTTAACCTGTTGGGCAGCCGTTCGATCATCAACCTGATCAACGCCCAGTCGATCAAGGGCGAGATGACCGACGAAACCATCGTCACCCTCAACCGCTTCTGGGACACCGCCCAGGACGTTGCCAACACCTGCCTGACCCTGGCCAAGCGCACCGGCCTGCAAGCGGCGGACGAGGCCTACACCCTCGGCCTGTTCCACGACTGCGGCGTGCCGCTGATGCTCAAGCGCTTCCCTGACTACATGGAAGTGCTGGAGCAGGCCTACGCCGGGGCCAGTGAAGAAACCCGCGTGGTAGACACCGAGAACCGGGCCTTCAACACTAACCATTCGGTCGTCGGTTACTTCACCGCCAAGTCATGGCGCCTGCCGGAACACATCAGCGCGGCCATCGCCAATCACCACAACGCCCTGGCGGTATTCCGCGACGAGTCCTCGCGCAACGCCCAGACCCAGCTGAAGAACCTGCTGGCGGTGCTGAAGATGGCCGAGCACATCTGCGCTTCCTACCGAGTTCTGGGCAACCAGAGCGAAGACCACGAGTGGAACGTGGTCGGGCCGTTGGTGCTGGACTACATCGGCTTGAGCGAATACGACTTCGAGACCCTCAAGCAGAACATTCGCGACCTGGGTGGGCACTGATCCATGCCTGAGCTACCAGAGGTCGAGACCACCCGGCGCGGTATTGCGCCTCACCTTGAAGGCCAGCGGGTCAGCCGTGTGGTGGTGCGTGACCGGCGCCTGCGCTGGCCTATTCCGGAAGACCTGGACATTCGTCTGTCGGGGCAACGCATCGTCAGTGTCGAGCGGCGCGCCAAGTACCTGTTGATCAATGCCGAGGTGGGCACGCTGATCAGCCACCTGGGCATGTCCGGCAACCTGCGCCTGGTCGAGCTGGGGCTGCCGGCGGCCAAGCACGAGCATGTGGATATCGAGCTGGAATCGGGGCTGATGCTGCGTTACACCGACCCGCGGCGTTTCGGTGCCATGCTCTGGAGCCTTGATCCGCTCAACCACGAGCTGCTGCTGCGCCTGGGCCCGGAACCGTTGACCGACCTGTTCGACGGCGAGCGGCTGTTCCAGCTGTCGCGGGGGCGGGCGATGGCGATCAAGCCGTTCATCATGGACAACGCGGTGGTGGTGGGGGTGGGCAACATCTACGCCACCGAGGCGCTGTTCGCGGCGGGCATCGACCCTCGGCGCGAGGCGGGCAGCGTTTCCCGGGCGCGCTACGTAAAGCTGGCGGGGGAGATCAAGCGGGTGTTGGCGGCGGCGATCGAGCGTGGCGGCACCACGCTGCGCGATTTCATCGGCGGGGATGGGCAGCCGGGGTATTTCCAGCAGGAGCTGTTCGCCTATGGGCGCGGCGGGGAGCCGTGCAAGGTGTGCGGCACGTTGCTGCGCGAGGTGAAGCTGGGGCAGCGGGCGAGTGTGTATTGCCCGCGTTGCCAGCGCTGATGTTTGGCCGGTGAGGCCTTTGAGGTCACGCCTTGCCGGTAATGCGCCGGTACTTGGCCATCAGCTCGTCTTCGGTCTCCGGATGCGCTTCATCCAGCGGGATGCAGTCGACCGGACAGACTTGCTGGCATTGCGGCTCGTCGTAGTGGCCCACGCACTGGGTGCACAGGTTCGGGTCGATCACGTAGATCTCCTCGCCCTGGGAAATGGCGGCGTTCGGGCACTCGGGTTCGCAGACGTCGCAGTTGATGCAATCGTCGGTGATGATCAGGGACATGGGTACTCCGGCCGAGGCCTGGGCCTGGGCATGTTTCAAAGGCGATGGGCACAATTGTGCCGCATTCGCGCCCGCAGTGCACGCGGGCGCGACGTTCAGGCAGCGGGAATCACTTCTTGAAGCGTTCGGTCAGCGCGTCGGCCACGGCCGGGTGGACGAACTTGGCGATATCGCCGCCCAGTGCCGCAATCTCCCGCACCAGGGTCGAGGAAATGAACGAATAGCGCTCCGAAGGCGTCAGGAACAGGCTCTCGACGTCCGGGGCCAGCTGGCGGTTCATGTTGGCCAGCTGGAATTCGTACGCGCCCGGTCTTGTGGTCCTGGGCAATGGCCGGTACCAGGCCATCGCTGTTCCA
>NZ_JBNNVR010000169.1:0-3339 GCF_050280645.1 Pseudomonas sp. NPDC089554 | reverse complement strand
GTAGCGCTCTCCGTGGGTCACCGGCAGCATCGGGATATCGGCCTTGGCGTACTCTTCCTTGCGGTGGATCGCCAGGGCCCAGAAGTGCGGGGGTGTCCAGGCGAAGATGATCAGCACCAGCAGCAGGGGTTCGGCGCTCACATGCCCGCTGACCGCCACCCAGCCCAGCAACGGCGGCGCAGCGCCCGCCAGTCCGCCGATCACGATGTTCTGCGGCGTGGCGCGCTTGAGAAAGCCGGTGTAGAGCACCGCATAGCCGAGCAGGGACGCCAGCGTCAGCCAGGCGGTGAGGGCGTTGGTAAACACCAGCAGCAGGGCCATGCCCGCCAGCGACAAGGCCAGGGCGAACAGCAACGCCGGTACAGGCCCGACACGCCCTTCGGCGAGCGGGCGCTTGTGGGTGCGGGCCATCAGTGCGTCGATGCGTCGGTCGACCACATGGTTGACCGCCGCCGCGCCCCCGGCACACAGCGCGATGCCCAGGTTGCCGAACAGCAGCACGCTCCAGGCCACCCCCGCGCGGGTGGCGAGGAACATGCCCACCAGCGAAGTGATCAGCATCAGCACCACCACCTTGGGCTTGGTCAGCTCCAGGTAGTCCCGCCAGCCGGCCCGTTGCCGGCGTGTGCTCAGAAGCGTCGCCACGAATCGTTCCTCATGTGATGGGAAACCCCCACGCCAACCACCGGCCGCAAGCGCCAGCCCGCACCCACGCGCACCTTGTCGACCACGCGGATGCGGTAGTTCACCAGCACCATGGTCAGCAGCAGCATCGCGCCGCCGGCGTTGTGCGCCACGGCCACGCCCAGGGGCAGGTGGAACAGCACGTTGCTGATGCCCAGGCTCACCTGCACGGCCAGCGCCAGCAACACCAGCCTGGCCAGGCCGGAAAGGCCATTGCGCTGCAACTTCCAGCTGAGCATCAGCAGCACGGCGGTAACCATCAACGCACCCAACCGGTGGCTCATATGGATGGCCGTACGTGCATCGCTGTCCAGCTGCCCGCCCAGGTAATTGGGGCCGACATGCTGGGTGAGGTGGAAGCCGTTGCTGAAATCGGCCGCCGGCCACCACTGGCCATGGCAGGTAGGCAGGTCGACACAGGCCACCGCCGCGTAGTTGGCACTCACCCAGCCGCCCAGGGCGATCTGCCCGACCACCACCAGCAAGGCCAATGCTGCTACCCGGCGCAAGCTGAGCGGCAACTTCGGCAACGGTTTGAAGGCCCGGGATAGACGCAGGGACAGTAGGAACAGCAGGCTCAAGGTGGTGAACCCGCCCAGCAGGTGCGCGGTGACCACCTGCGGCCACAATTTCAACGTGACGGTCCACATGCCGAACGCCGCCTGGGCCAGCACCACACCCAGCAAGAACACCGGCAGCCGGTAGGGCGAGCCGTCGCGGGCGTGTCGACGCACGGCCTGGATCGCCAGCCAGGCGATCACCAATGCCAAGACACCGGCAAAGTAGCGGTGGACCATTTCCGCCCAACCCTTGGCTGCTTCCACCGGGTGTTCGGGGAAGTGCAGTTCGGCATGGGCCAGCTGGGCGTCGCTCTTGGGCACGCTGATGAAGCCATAGCAACCCGGCCAGTCGGGGCAACCGAGGCCGGCGTGGGTCAGGCGGGTGTAGGCGCCCAGCAGCACGACCAACAGTGCCAGCAGGGTGGCGAATACGGCGAGGCGGTATCCGGGTCTGGCCATGATGGGCTCCTAGCCGATGTTGGACAGCTTGAGCAGGTGGCGCAGGTCGTCGAGCACCTGCTTGCCCTTGGCCTTGGCGTCGTAGCGCAGCACCAGGTTGCCATGGGGGTCGACCAGCCACAGCTGCGGGCCGGGCTCGGTCACCTTGCTGGCGTAGCGCTGGGCATCGAGTGGGTAGCGCTGCAATTGCGGGTATTCACGTTCGAGGGTGGCCTGGAAGTCGCCAGGCAGCGGCTGCGCGGCGGCCAGGGCATGGCTGGCGCGGCTGGCGTCACGGCCCAGGCCGATCTGGATCTGCCGCGCCAGGTACACCAGTTGCTGGCACTCGGCGGTGCAGGCCTGGGGCGCGCTGACCAGCAGTTGCCAGCCTTCTGATTGGGCATCGATGCCGATGTCGGCGCGGGTTTCGCCGTTGCCGATCATCGCCCCGTGATAGCTGCGGCCTTCCGGCACCCAGAACTTGAATTTGTACATGCTGGTGGCGAGGAACATCGGCCCCAGCACCACCAGCAGGATCAGGATCAGCTGCAAGCGCCCGCGCGCGCGGGACTTGCCGCGCTCAGGCACGCCCAGTGGACTCGTGACGGCGCCCATGGTGGTTCTCCTTGTTGTTATGCCAACCGAAATAGAGGTAGAGCAGCACCAGCGCCGCGGCCAACGCGAACCACTGCACGGCATAGCCCAGGTGTTTTTCCGGGCCCATGGCGACCACCGGCCAGTCCAGCCGGTAGCTCGCAGGGCCAGGCTCCAGGCGCAATTCATGGGCGAAGCCATCACGACCCAGCTGTTGCCACAGTTGCGCGGGTTCGACAGCGGTCAGCAGGTGCGGCCACTGGCCGCCGGCCGGGTCGGGGTGCAGCTGGAAGGTGCTGCCCGGCGCCACGTACACCGAGGCGTCGAGGCTCAGGGGTTGTTGTGGGGTGTCGAAGCGCACCGGCACGCGTCGGTCGGGCCATGGCAGCCAGCCGCGGTTGACCAGCAGCCACTGGCCGCTGGCCTGGTCGTGAAAGGGTTGCAACAGCTCGACACCGACCTGGCCGTCGCGCAGGCGGTTGTCCAGCAGCAGGCTGTGCTCGGCGTCGAAACGGCCGTGCAGCTGTACGTGTTGGAAGGCCGGGTCGGGCAGTTGTTGAAGCTGCGCGACGGCGACCGGCGCCTGGATACGGCGCTCGGCGTAGGTATCCAGCAGGTGTCGCTTTTCATCGGCGCGGCGTAGCTGCCAGCAGCCGAGCGCGATCAACCCCGGCAGCAGTGCAAGCACCACCAGGGTTGGCACGATGCCGGGGCGAAACGGCTTCACCGGGGCCTCGCAAGGTCGAGCGCTATACTCAAAGGCATCACTGCATCCCCCTGGAGTCTCGCCATGCTCAAGGCCGCGATCGTCCTGATGCTGTTCGCTACCATCGCCAGCCTGTTCAGCGGGCTGGTGTTCCTGGTCAAGGACGACGACCAGTCGACCCGCCTGCTCAAGGCCCTTACCGTGCGTGTCACCCTGGCGGCCCTGACAGTCGGGCTGGTGGCCTGGGGTTTTCTCAGCGGGCAGTTGGTTTCCCACGCGCCGTTCTGAATTTCACCGCCCCCTGTAGGAGCGGGCTTGCCCGCGAATGCGGCGGTGCATTCAACATCGCATTCGCGG
>NZ_JBNNVR010000168.1:0-3483 GCF_050280645.1 Pseudomonas sp. NPDC089554 | reverse complement strand
TCATGGCTGCGGCATGGTACACTTGACGCCGCTTCGCAAGCCGCCTGGGACCGGGAGTTGTGCCTGGATCTGGTCGGCGCGGCGGAAGGCGTTGTTGATGCGCTTGACCACGGTCGGCACCGAGTCGACCGGGTACAGCGATTGGTCGGGGTACATGGATTCGGCCGAGTTGTTGTCGGCTGCCACTTGCCAGCCGGACAGGTAGATGGCCTGGATGCCGGCCTTCACCTGCTGCACTGCCTGGCCGCCGGTCAGGGCGCCCATGCAGTTGACGAAGTCTTTCTCGGGGCGGAAGGACGGGTGGGCGCCTTCGGTGACCAGCTTCCACAGTTTTTCCGCGCCCAGGCGGGCCAGGGTGTGCTCCGGCTGCAGGGAGCCACGCAGGCGAACGACATCGGCGGCGGTGTAGGTACGGGTCACGCCTTTCCAGCGCGGGTTCTCGGCCCAGTCTTTCTCGAGGGCTGCAATTTGCTGTTCGCGTGTCAGTGCCATGGAAATAAAACCTCGTCGCATCAGTCTTGTGAAGTATGTGCTGGTGCTCTGCGCGCGGTTCAGAAGCCTTGACGGCTGTCCTTCGTGGTGAGGTTGCGGCGGCGAACGAGGAGGCTCGAAGGGGGGAAGGGGCAGCGCGGGCGAAGTGCGGCGACAGGTCGGCTCGTGGATGCCTTGCTGTGGCGCGACAGGATTTGCCTGGTGACTGCGGTGATGCGCTTCCGTCCCTCGGGACAACTTCTTCGTTGCAGTCGCAATCCCATCGAACAACCTTGTGGGCCGTATGGACACGAGAGGCCTCCAGGGGTGACCGGAGTGCATCTCGGAAGCCCTTGCCAGGGCCTCTGATTAGCGGGAGCGAGGCCATCATGCCCTTGGAAAAAAGAGCCTGTCAAATGTTTTGTAGTGAATTTTTTCGCTTACTACATCTTTGGTCTAATGCGACTTGCCGGTCAGTTTCGAGGCCTTGGGTCGAGGCCTCGAACTGCCTGGGATCAGTCGAGAAGGTCGACTTTTACGCGCAAAGTCATGTTTTCGCCGCGCTGGGTGCTGTAACTGAGGCTTGAGGGGTCGCGTCCGGCTTGGCTCTGCTGGTTGTAACCGGCCAGGGTGATCCACTCACCGAGCCTGCCGGTGATGGTCGTGTCGGTGCTTTGTACTTTCACTACATCCGGACGTTCGTTGCTCATTCGGTCATTATTGGTACTTATTTGCAGACGAACCGTTTCACCGCTCAGGCTTGGCGTAACATAGAAACCCTGGGTCACATTGCGGTATTCGGTGTCGCTCTGCACGCGGCCGTAGCCATCGGTTGAGGTGCTGGTGATCGGCACGCTCTGGCCAACCTGGATCAACGCCGGCTGGCCTTCGCTGGCCTGTACCTGCTGCAGGCCGCCTTCGCGGTTGCTGGTGCCGTAGCGGATGACCCGGCTATTGCCACGGTTGTCCTGGAAGTTGCTGTCGTTGTTGTCGACGCTGATAAGCATGCGCTTGGGCGCGGTGTCGAGTTGTTGCAGCAGGGCGCGCAAGTCGTCGATGCGTTCGGGGCTGGCATTGACGATCAGCTTGTTCTCGAAAGCGCTGACCGTGCCGTCCTTGCCAAGGAACGATTGCGCGGCGGGCAACAGTTCGGCGCTGCTGCGGTGCTGCAGCGGCACGACCTCGGTAGCGGCCTGGGCGGTGAGGCTGGTCGCCAGCAGCAGGGCGGCGAAAAGGGGGCGTAGCGGCATGTCCGTGTTCTCCGCAGGTGGAATGAGCATGATGGCAAATTTGTCAGCATTGTGCAGGGCGTGGATCACAGGGATTTGAACAGTGGCTGCTGTCAGGCAAATTCCGTAAGATCGCGCCCCGCCTTCTTCTCTAGCAGCCCCGTTTGCAGGGCACCGTGCCGGATACAGGACCACCATGAAACCCGCCCGACTTCGCGCCGACCTGCTCGCCGGCCTGACCACGTCCTTCGCCTTGGTGCCGGAGTGCATCGCCTTCGCTCTGGTCGCGCACCTGAACCCGCTGATGGGCCTGTATGGAGCCTTCATCATCTGCACCCTGACGGCGCTGTTCGGTGGCCGTCCCGGCATGATTTCCGGTGCGGCGGGCTCGATGGCGGTGGTGATCGTCGCCCTGGTGGTGCAGCACGGCGCGCAGTACCTGCTGGCCACGGTATTGCTGGGCGGCATGCTGATGATCCTGTTCGGCGTGCTGCGTCTGGGCAAGCTGGTGCGCCTGGTGCCTTACCCGGTGATGCTCGGCTTCGTCAACGGCCTGGCCATTGTCATCGCCCTGGCCCAGCTGGAGCATTTCAAGGAGGGTGAGCACTGGCTGGCGGGCGCGGCGTTGTACCTGATGGTCGGCCTGGTGGCGTTGACCATGCTGGTGGTCTATGTGTTGCCGAAGCTGGCCCGCGCGGTGCCGCCCGCGCTGGTGGCGATCCTTGGGGTAGGCCTGCTGGTGTACCTGCTCGACCTGCCCACGCGCACCCTCGGCGACATGGCCCATATCGCCGGTGGCCTGCCGGGCCTCGCCTGGCCAGAAGTGCCGTGGACCCTCGAGACGCTGAAGATCATCGCGCCCTATGCACTGCTAATGGCGATGGTCGGCCTGCTGGAAACCCTGTTGACCCTCAACCTGACCGATGAAATCACCGAGAGCCGTGGCTACCCGGACCGCGAATGTGTGGCCTTGGGCGCGGCCAACATGGTTTCGGGCTTCTGCGGTGGCATGGGTGGCTGCGCGATGATCGGCCAGACAGTCATCAACCTCAGTTCCAATGGCCGTGGTCGACTGTCGGGGGTGGTGGCTGGGGTGATGATCTTGCTGTTCATCCTGTTCCTGTCGCCGCTGATCGAGCGCATTCCGCTGGCCGCGCTGGTGGGCGTGATGTTCGTGGTGGCCCAGCAGACCTTCGCCTGGGCCTCGTTGCGGGTGTTGCACAAAGTGCCGGTCAACGATGTCTTGGCGATCGTGGCGGTGACCGTGGTGACGGTGTTCACCGACCTGGCCACCGCGGTGCTGTTCGGTATCGTCATCGCTGCGGTGAACTTCGCCTGGCAGCATGCCCGCGAGCTGCATGCCGACAGCCATGACGACGGTGAGGGCGGCAAGCGCTACCAGGTGCATGGCACCTTGTTCTTCGCCTCGACCACACCCTTCCTCAACCAGTTCGATCCGGCGGGCGACCCGCAGAACGTGACGCTAGACTGCAAGCACCTGAGCTTCGTCGACTACTCGGCGATTGCTGCATTGAAGACCCTGCGCGAGCGCTATGGCAAGGCGGGCAAGCACCTGCGTGTGGTGCACTTGTCGGAACGCTGCAAGCAGTTGCTCAAGCGGGCGGGGGAGCAGGACTAGCTGGCACTGCGTTTCAGCCTGCTGTGGGAGCGGCCTTGTGTCGCGAAAGGGCTGCGAAGCAGCCCCAGGGTTTCAGCGGCGCTGCGTGAATTGCTGGCACTGGAATTGACGCAGGTGGAGGAAGGGGCGGTGAACATCGGCCTG
>NZ_JBNNVR010000167.1:0-3656 GCF_050280645.1 Pseudomonas sp. NPDC089554 | reverse complement strand
GCCTGTCCAGGCGGCGCTGCATGACCTCGGCCAGTTGGCTGTGGCGATCGTCCGGCAGGTGCAGCACGCACAATACCGGGATGGCGATGCCTTCGAATTCTTCTCCGACAAGGGCTTGGCCCGGATCATGGCCCGCGGCGACGTGCCGCCACCGTTCGACACACCATGCCCGTTCTATGCCCTGCTGGAGTTCGAGGCCAGCAACGAGGATATTGCCAACGAAGCATTGGCCACCTTCGAGCATTGCGTAGAGCAAGGCTGGGTGCTCGATGGGGTGATGAGCCAAAGCGAAACCCAGCTGAAGAACCTGTGGAAGCTGCGCGAGTACTTGTCCGAAACCATTTCCCACTGGACGCCCTACAAGAACGACATCTCCGTCACCGTCTCCAAGGTGCCGGCGTTCCTGCGCGATATCGATGCCGTGGTCAACGCCCACTACCCGGACTACGAAGTGGTCTGGTATGGCCATATCGGCGACGGCAACCTGCACCTGAACATCCTCAAGCCCGAGCACATGGGCAAGGATGAATTCTTCGCCTCGTGCACCAAGGTCAACAAGTGGGTGTTCGAGATCGTCGAGCGCTACAACGGCTCGATCTCCGCCGAGCATGGCGTGGGCATGACCAAGCGCGACTACCTGGGCTACAGCCGCTCGCCAGATGAAATCGCCTGCATGAAGGCGATAAAGGCCGTGTTCGATCCGAACGGCATCATGAATCCGGGTAAGATCTTCGCACCTGAATAAGCCAAGCAGTCCCCAGAGGAGTCGGCCTTATGAGTTACCAGCACCAGTACGTAGACGGCACGCGCATCCACTTCCCGATGGGCAAGGTGGTGTGCATCGGCCGTAACTATGCCGAGCACGCCAAGGAACTGGACAACCCTATTCCCAGCGAGCCGCTGCTGTTCATCAAGCCGGGTAGCTGCGTGGTGCCCCTGGAAGGCGGCTTCAAGATTCCGACCGAGCGTGGTTCGGTGCACTACGAGGCGGAAATCGCCGTGCTGTTGGGCAAGCCGCTGTCGACCAAGCCGACCGAGGAAGAGGTACTCGACGCCATTTCCGGTTACGCCCCGGCATTGGACCTGACCCTGCGCGAGGTGCAGGCCAAGCTCAAGGAGAAGGGCCTGCCGTGGGAGCTGGCCAAAAGCTTCGATGGCGCCTGCGTACTGCCGCCGTTCGTCAGCGCTGCCACCTTCGAAGACCTGACCGACATTCCGGTGCGCCTGACCGTCAACGGTGAAGTGCGCCAGGACGGCAGCAGCGCCATGATGCTCAACCCGATCGTGCCGATCATCCAGCACATCGCCGCGCACTTCTCCCTGCAACCGGGCGACGTGATTCTCACCGGCACGCCAGCCGGTGTCGGCCCCTTCAACGTGGGCGACGAGCTGGTGCTGGAGCTGCCGGGCGCAAGCCGTTTCGAAAGCCGCGTGCTGTAAACCGTGGAGGTGGCGGCCTATGCCGCCACCTTTGCAACGTCTTGGCGTTTTTTTCACATGTGATGCGGATAATGGCGCCACAACGTTATCTGCCGTAGTCATGGATCACTCGGCACGCCGAGGATTCTTCATGGCTTTTCCGTCTGCTGGCTACCTTCCTTCCCCGTCCAGGAAACGACGAACGCTGTTGCCCTGGCTGGCCCTGGGGCTCGTGGCCGCCTACGGCTTGTCGGTGATCATGCACTGGGACGACCGCGCCCAGCTGTGGGTCAAGGAGCGTTTCGAGAGCTCCGCCGAGCGTGTGAGCAGCACCTGGTTGCCGGATTACGTGGTGGACATCGACGCCAAGGTGATGCCGGGCGTCGGCGACGCTGAAGCCTCTGACCTGACCTTCAACCCGAAGACCCGCACCTTGTTCACGGTGACGGGCAGGCACCCGTTCCTGGTCGAGTTGAGCCTGGAGGGCGATGTGCTGCGCAAGATACCGCTGGTCGGCTGGTCCAACCCGGAAGGCGTCGCCATGTTGGAAAACGGGCAGATGGCGATCGTTGACGAACGTACGCACCTGCTAACCCTGATAAAGGTCGACGCCAGCACCCGTTCCCTGAACCACGCAGACTTCAAGAGCTTCGACCTGGGCGAGTCGGCTGACGACAACAAAGGTTTCGAAGGGATCGCCTGGGACCCCAAGCGCCAGCAACTGGTGCTCGGTGAGGAACGCCCGGCCCGGTTGTTCACCTGGCGCACCGATGGCCGAGGCCCGCTCACCGGCGACAAGCAGGCGCTGCCCAACAATGCGCTGGACGTGCGCAACCTGTCTGGCCTGACCATCGACCCGCGTACCGGCCACCTGCTGGTGCTGTCGGCTGACTCCAACCTGCTGCTGGAGCTGAACGAGCGTGGCGAGCAGGTCAGCTTCATGACCCTGCTCGGCGGCTTCAATGGCCTTGCCAATCGAGTGCCCAGGGCCGAGGGCGTGGCGATGGACGACAAAGGCAACCTCTACGTCGTGAGCGAACCTGACCTGTTCTATCGCTTCAAGAAGCAGTAAACCGCTCTATTGCGGTGTTTTCCTGCGATGTGTGGATTGAAACCAACTGAAATAGTGGCATTAAGCTTTACTTCAGCTGTTCGTGATTAGATTCGTCACCCTCTTGCCGAGTCTGTCCCATGCGCCGTTACCTTCGCCTGCCATTTCTGCTGCTTGTCCTTGGTCTTTCCACGCTGCTCGTGCTCGGCGTGGCTGGCCAGCAGTTCCGCCTGTTCGAACGTGGCTGGTTCAACCTCAAGACCTGGTGGCAGCCCTCCGAGCAGAGCATTGGCCTGGACCGCTACCAGGTGGTGATCGAGGCTCAGCCCATCGAAGGCCTGGACGATGACCTCTCGGCGCTGACCTACGACCCCGACCGCAAGACCCTGTTTACCGTCACCAATGCCCGCTCCGAGCTGATCGAACTGTCGCTGGATGGCCGCATCCTGCGTCGCGTGCCGCTGACCGGCTTCGGCGACCCGGAGGCGGTGGAGTACATCGGGCCGAACAGCTACGTGATCACCGACGAACGCCAGCAACGGCTGATTCGCGTGCGCCTGGACGACGACACGCTGTTCCTCGATGCCAACGATGCCGAGCAGCTCACCCTCGGCATTGGTCTGAACGGCAACAAAGGGTTTGAGGGCCTGGCCTACGACTCGAAGGGTAACCGCCTGTTCGTGGCCAAGGAGCGCGACCCGATGATGATCTACGAGGTGCACGGTTTCCCCCACCAGAACCCCGAGCAGCCCTATGCGGTGCACGTGGTGCAGGACCGCAAGCGTGATTCGAGGTTGTTCGTGCGTGACCTGTCGAGCCTGCAATTCGACGAGCGCAGCGGGCACCTGCTGGCGTTGTCGGATGAGTCGAGGCTGGTGGTAGAGCTGGATGCGAAGGGCAAGCCGCTGAACACCATGTCGTTGCGCAAAGGCTTCCAGGGCTTGAAGCAGAGCGTGCCGCAGGCGGAGGGGATCGCCATGGATGATGCCGGCACCATCTATTTGGTGAGTGAGCCGAACCTGTTCTACGTGTTCAAGTTGCCGGCTGAATAGCTGAACTCACGGGCCCTATCGCGGGGCAAGCCCGCTCCCACAGGTACCCCGCCGCATTCAAGATCGGGGGGGGCGCGGGGGGAGCGGGGGTGGCCCCCGGGTGCGGCGAGGCGGCGTGTTAGGGCGGAGCGGGA
>NZ_JBNNVR010000166.1:0-3802 GCF_050280645.1 Pseudomonas sp. NPDC089554 | reverse complement strand
GTGGGCTCACACAACTTAGCCGCCTGATTGGCGGGAACCCCCGCACAACCCCGAGAACCTGTAGGAGCGGGCTTGCCCGCGAATCAGGCGGCTCGGATTCAAAGCCCTGCGATATGGGTGACATCCTGCCGATGGGACTTCAGGTAGGGCAGCACGGCCGCCAGCAACGGCGCCTTGAACGGCTCCTGGAAGCGATGGGCCAGCCCCGGAATCAAGCGCAGCTGGCTGCCCTGGATATGCGCCGCCAGATGCACCCCATGCATCACCGGTAGCAGCGGGTCGGCGGTGCCATGCACCACCAGCGTCGGCACCCGCAGTTCATTGAGCAACGCCACCCGGCTAGGTTCGGCAAGAATCGCCATGATCTGGCGCTTGACTCCGTCAGGGTTGAAGGCGCGGTCGTAGGCCAGCGCCGCCTGTTGCAGCAACACGGCGCGGTCATCGCGCACGTCAGGGCTGCCCAGCGCCGACAGCAGGTCGGCCTGTTGCTCCAGTGCCAGTTCACGACTGGGCGCGCCACGACGTGCCAGCAACTGCACCAGGGCCGGGTTGGGGGCCGGCAAGCCCGCCGCACCCGAACTGGTCATCACCAGCGTCAGGCTGCGCACCCGCTGTGGCGCCATCGACGCCAGGTGCTGGGCGATCATGCCGCCCATGCTCACGCCCAATACATGAAATTGCTCGACCCCCAGTGCGTCCATCAGGTGCAGGCTGTCATCGGCCATGTCAGTCAAGGTATAGGGCGCCGCCACCGGCAAGCCAAGCTTGTAGCGCAGCAGCTCGACCGTGAGGCTGGCCGCAGCCGGCGGCTGGTTCCAGCGCGACAGGCCGACATCGCGGTTGTCATAGCGGATTACCCTGAAGCCCTGGCGGCACATGGCCTCGACCACATCGTCCGGCCAATGGATCAGTTGCCCGCCCAGGCCCATTACCAGCAGCAGCACCGGGTCGTTCGGCGCACCGACGCTCTGGTACACCAGGCTTACATCCCCCAGTTCGGCACGTTGCACCGGCACCTGGGCGTCACAACGCGACGCGGCGAAACCGGCCGGCGCGCCGCACAGCAAGAAGAGAACGATCAGAAAAACCCGCATGACAGAAAACACCAGAATGCAAATCCCCAGTAGAGCGCGAGTTTGATGAAATGCGTGCGGGCGCGCTGCCACAGTTGCGTGACAGTTTGATGAAGGTCGCCGAGCGGTCATGCGCGACAGCCAGTCGACAGCCACCGGCAACATGAGGGAAACTCAACTCATCTATTTTTTACCAAGTGTTTCCCCCGGAGTTCGTTGTGCTGGAAATCCGCCACCTGAAAACCCTTCATGCCCTACGCGAGGCCGATAGCCTGGTGGAGGCCGCCGAGCGCCTGCACCTGACCCAGTCGGCGCTGTCGCACCAGTTCAAGGAGCTGGAAGAACGCCTGGGGCTGCCGCTGTTCGTGCGCAAGACCAAGCCCATTCGCTTCACCAGCGCGGGCCTGCGCCTGTTGCAGCTGGCCGATGCCACCCTGCCGCTGCTGCGTGGCGCGGAACGGGACATCGCACGCCTGGTCGGCGGCACCGCCGGGCGCCTGCACATGGCCATCGAATGTCACAGCTGCTTCCAGTGGCTGATGCCAACCATCGACCAATTCCGCGATGCCTGGCCGGAAGTGGAACTGGACCTCGCCTCTGGCTTCGCCTTCGCCCCGCTGCCCGCCCTGGCCCGCGGCGACCTCGACCTGGTGGTGACCTCCGACCCGCAAGACCTGGCCGGCATCACCTACGTGCCGCTGTTCACCTACGAGGCAATGTTGGCGGTGGCCAACCAGCACCCACTGGCCAGCAAGCCCTACATCGTGCCCCAGGACCTGATCGAGCAGACCCTGATCACCTACCCGGTGGAACGCGACCGCCTGGATATCTTCACCCGCTTCCTGGAACCCGCCGAGATCGAGCCCGCCGCCGTACGCACCTCGGAACTGACGGTGATGATGATGCAACTGGTCGCCAGCGGCCGCGGGGTATGCGGCATGCCGCACTGGGCACTGCATGAATACAGCGCGCGCGGCTACGTGAAAGGCAAACGCCTGGGCGAGAAAGGCCTGTTCGCCACGCTCTACGCGGCGGTGCGCACCGACATGCTCGATGCGCCTTACATGCGTGACTTTCTGCTGACCGCCAAGGACACCTCGTTCGCCACCCTCGAGGGAGTCAGCGCGGTACGTTGAGGACTTGGCGGTACAGCGGCAGGATCACATCGCGGGTCAGCGGCGCCAGCACCCGCGCGGGCGCTTCATCGGCGGCCAACCACAGCACCTCCTCGATCTCCGCGGCCGGGGCCACCGCGTCGCTGCTGTCGACCCGGAACAGCTCGCACTGCACCTCGAAGCCCGGCTCGTTGGCGGCCGGGGCACTGAACTGGCCCAGGTAGACAGCCTGCTGCGCATCGACCTGCAAACCGAGTTCCTCATGCAGCTCACGCACCAGGGCCGCCGCCGGGGTTTCGCCGGCATCGATCTTGCCGCCAGGCTGCATGAACGCCTGGGTGCCGCGTTTGCGCACCAACAAGGTACGCCCTGCGGGGTCGACCAGCAGGGCAGCGGCGATGCGAATCGTCTTGGTCATGGTGAGGGCGCCTGGAAAAGGGCGGGCAAGGATCACATGCAGCCCCTGCCGACGCAACCACAAGCCCCCTTCTTTACTTGGCCTTCCCGGCAAACCCGGCAAAGCGCTTGTTGAACCCGGCGACCCGCCCTTCGACAGTGGTCTTGCGCTGCTGCCCGGTATAGACAGGGTGCGAAGCACTGGACACATCCAGGGCCACATAAGGGTAGGTATTGCCGTCGATGTGCTGCTGGGTGCGATCGCTGTCCACGGTCGAACCAATCAGGAAGTACACATCCGCCGCCGTATCGTGGAACAGCACTGGGCGGTAGTCGGGATGGATGCCAGCTTTCATGGGGATTACCTCAACAAAGAAAGTTACTTTATAACATACTTAATACGAATGATTTTTGATACATGAATTTTCATGCTTCCCCCCTCTAATGGGCGCTGGCTTAACGCCAGGTAACCGGGCTAATGTCGGGGCTTGCCAGGCCCCTGAGCCTGACCGATTCGTTCGCAAGGAATCCGTATGAGCCTGTCACTTCTCAGCCGCTACGCCTTCTTCGCCGCCTGTGTTCTGTTCACCCTCGCCAGCCTGCCGTTCCTGCACCACGAGTGGTTGTGGCCCTTCACCCTGGCCACCGGCCTGCTCAGCCTGCTCGGCGTGTTCGACCTGCTGCAACAGCGCCACGCGGTACGGCGCAACTACCCGATCCTCGGCAACATCCGCTACCTGGTCGAAGGCATTCGCCCGGAAATCCGCCAGTACCTGCTGGAGGCCGACAGCGACGCCCTGCCCTTCTCCCGCGCACAGCGCTCGCTGGTGTATGCCCGGGCCAAGAACGAAGCGTCCGACAAACCGTTCGGCACGCTCACCGATGTGTACGCCTCGGGCTTCGAATTCATCGGCCACTCCATGCGCCCGGCGCCCCTGGCCGACCCGGCAAGCTTTCGCGTGGTGGTTGGCGGCCCGCAGTGCAGCCAGCCTTACTCGGCGTCGATCTTCAACATTTCGGCAATGAGCTTCGGCTCGCTCAGTGCCAACGCCATCCGCGCGCTGAACCAGGGCGCCAAGCTCGGCAATTTCGCCCATGACACCGGCGAGGGCAGCATCAGCCCCTACCACCGCGAACATGGCGGCGACCTGACCTGGTGGGTCACGTCGACCACGGCAAGACCTCGCTGCTCGACTACATCCGTCGCGCCAAGGTTGC
>NZ_JBNNVR010000165.1:0-3868 GCF_050280645.1 Pseudomonas sp. NPDC089554 | reverse complement strand
GGAGCCGGTGCCGTCCAGCGTGGGCGTGGCGGCGATCTGCTGGCCGCTGGGCCAGCCGCATCCGCATGGAAATCGACTCCAAGCCGGAAGTGCTCGACCGTCTCGACCGTCGGCTGATCCAGCTCAAGGTCGAGTCCCAGGCGCTGAAGAAGGAAGAAGATGAAGCGGCCAGAAAGCGTCTGGAGAAACTGACCGAGGAAATCGAGCGCCTGGAGCGCGAGTATTCCGACCTCGAGGAAATCTGGGCGTCGGAAAAAGCCGAGGTACAGGGCTCGGCGCAGATCCAGCAGAAAATCGAGCAGGCCCGCCAGGAGCTGGACGCCGCCCGCCGCAAGGGCGACCTCAACCGCATGGCCGAGCTGCAGTACGGGGTGATCCCGGACCTGGAGCGCAGCCTGCAGATGGTCGACCAGCACGGCAAGACCGATAACCAGTTGCTGCGCAACAAGGTCACCGAGGAAGAAATTGCCGAAGTGGTGTCGAAGTGGACCGGCATTCCGGTGTCGAAGATGCTCGAAGGCGAGCGCGAAAAGCTGCTGAAGATGGAAGGCCTGCTGCACCAACGGGTGATCGGCCAGGACGAGGCGGTGACCGCCGTGGCCAACGCCGTGCGTCGCTCGCGTGCCGGGCTTTCTGACCCGAACCGGCCCAGCGGCTCGTTCCTGTTCCTCGGCCCAACCGGTGTGGGCAAGACCGAGCTGTGCAAGGCGCTGGCGGAATTCCTCTTCGATACCGAAGAGGCCATGGTGCGCATCGACATGTCCGAGTTTATGGAGAAACACTCGGTGGCGCGCCTGATCGGTGCCCCGCCAGGCTACGTGGGCTACGAGGAGGGCGGCTACCTGACCGAAGCGGTGCGCCGCAAGCCGTACTCGGTGGTGCTGCTCGACGAGGTGGAGAAGGCTCACCCGGATGTCTTCAACGTGTTGCTGCAAGTACTGGAGGATGGCCGTCTGACTGACAGCCACGGGCGTACGGTGGACTTCCGTAACACGGTGATCGTGATGACCTCCAACCTGGGCTCGGCGCAGATCCAGGAGTTGGTCGGCGACCGTGAGGCGCAGCGCGCGGCGGTGATGGATGCAGTGGGCTCGCACTTCCGCCCAGAGTTCATCAACCGTATCGACGAGGTGGTGGTGTTCGAGCCATTGGGCCGCGAGCAGATCGCCGGTATCACCGAGATCCAGCTGGGCCGCTTGCGCGGTCGCCTGGCCGAGCGCGAGCTGTCGCTGGAACTGAGCCCGGAGGCGTTGGACAAGCTCATCGCCGTGGGTTACGACCCGGTGTATGGCGCACGCCCGCTGAAACGGGCGATTCAACGCTGGATCGAGAACCCGCTGGCGCAGTTGATCCTCAGTGGGCAATTCGTGCCGGGCGCGTCGATCACCGCGAAGGTGGAGGGCGAGGAGATCGTCTTCGCCTGAGCCGGTGCGTGAAACAAGCCCCGCACCTGCGGGGCTTTTTCATGGGCCTGGTGAAGCAAAAAAGCCCGTCCCGCCAAGCAATTACGGCACCTTCCGATAACCTTTTGAGAATCTTGAAATTTTTCTTTGCATTTCACTTCGAGTGCGCTTAATATGCGCCCCGCTGTCAGGCACAACACAGATCACCGGCGGTAAAGGCGATCTGAAAACAATTTGCAAATCAGTAAGTTGAAAGCAAATTGGGGGTTGACAAGCAAAACGAAGGATGTAGAATAGCGCGCCTCAGAGGCAACAACGCGAAAGCGGATGCTGAAGGGTTCGAAGCTAAACAGCCTTCGAAGCGGTAAAGAAAAGTTGTAAACGAAGTTGCAGTTCCGCGATAGCTCAGTCGGTAGAGCAAATGACTGTTAATCATTGGGTCCCTGGTTCGAGTCCAGGTCGCGGAGCCAAATTCGGGGTGTAGCGCAGTCCGGTAGCGCGCCTGCTTTGGGAGCAGGATGTCAGGAGTTCGAATCCCCTCACCCCGACCATTTTCCGGGTCGTTAGCTCAGTTGGTAGAGCAGTTGGCTTTTAACCAATTGGTCGTAGGTTCGAATCCTACACGACCCACCATGTAAAAAGGGCATCTCGACCGAGATGCCCTTTTTCTTTTGCCCGCAAAAAATCCTCTTTCCACAGGCTTGGCAAATGCTCGAGCCTGTACGCCCGCCTGCCCATCGAAATCGACTGCACACGCCGCAGTAGGGCTGTTCCAAAACCGCGCATTCATACAATCATCTTCGCCGGGGCTTTCCGACAATGGCTGCCGTTGCGAACCGTTCCTGTTCCCGCGCGCCGCAGCGCATCTGTGGGGCTGCGGGGCAGGGCGGTTCCGTACCTACCCCACTCACCCAGAGGAAAGCATCATGGCAGTTGCAAAAGCCGCACCCGGCAAGACGTTGCTGAACCCGACCGACCACACCCTGATCATGATCGACCACCAGTCGCAGATGGCTTTCGCAACCAAGTCGATCGACGCTACCTCGCTGCGCAACAACGTTGCGCTGGTTGCCAAGGCGGCCGAGGAGTTCGGTGTCTCCACCATCCTTACCACCGTGGCGGAAAAGAGCTTCTCCGGCCCGATCTTCGACGAGATCAAGTCGGTGTTCCCTGAAGCCAACATCATCGACCGTACCAGCATGAACACCTGGGAAGATGAGCGCATCGCCGTTGAAGTGAATGCCGCTGGCAAGCAGAAGATCGTACTGGCCGGCCTGTGGACCTCGGTGTGCATCGTAGGCCCAGCGCTTTCGGCCCTGGACCAGGGCTTCGAGGTGTACGTGATCGCCGACGCCTGCGGCGACACCTCCGACGAAGCCCACGACATGGCCATGCAGCGCATGATCCAGCTCGGCGCGCGCCCCATGACCTCCCTGCAGTACCTGCTGGAGCTGCAACGTGACTGGGCCCGTGGCGAAACCTACGACCAGACCGTCAAGACCGCTGTCGCCAACGGCGGCGCGTACGGCCTCGGCCTGATCTACGCCAAGACCATGTTCAACGCCTCCGAAGGCCATTGAAACCTGGGGGCCGCACCGAACGTGCGGCCCACCCGGTGGCAGGAGGCATCATGGATCCGCTCGAAATAGTGACCCTGGTGGTTCGCCATCGGGTGCGGGCAGGCCGGGAAATGGCCTACGAACAGTGGTTGCAACGTACTACCCGAGTTGCCTCGACCTACCCGGGCCACCTGGGGGTCGATGTTATCTGTGAGCAGGGCCAGTTCATCTGTGTACTACGCTTCAGCGGTGCATCCGAACTGCAGGCCTGGCTGGGCTCTGGCGAACGGCAGCAACTGATCGAGGAAGTCTCGCCCTTGCTGGTGGAGGGCGACCAGACCCAGGTGCATATCGGCCATGAGTTCTGGTTCAACCCACATCACCCGAAACAGCCCCCGCGCTGGAAGCAAGCCTGTGTCACGTTCCTGGTGATCCTGCCTCTGAGCCTGTTGATTCCGCTGTTGTGGCAGCCTCTGTTTGCCAAGCTGCCAGTGTTATCGGGTTACGTTGCCAGCAACGTACTGATCACCCTGACCATCGTATTGTTGGTCGTCTACCTGTTCATGCCCAAGGCCACGCAGCTGTTCGCGGCCTGGCTCGAACCGCGAGGACATGATTCATGAACGACGAAAACCCAGACGCCGCACGCCGGAAGTTCCTCGCCAATAGCACCGTGCTCGGTGCGGCTGGCGCCTTGTGGTCGGCCCTGCCGTTTGCAGCTTCGGCCAGCCAGCCCCCCAAAAACCCTCAAGGAGGCTCCATGACTGCCGACCTCATCCTGTTCAACGGCAAGCTGCACACCGTTGACCGCGAAAAGCCCACCGCCACCGCCGTCGCCATCAAGGATGGTCGCTTCATCGCCGTGGGCAACGATGCCGAAGCCATGGCCCACAAAAGCGCCGCCAC
>NZ_JBNNVR010000164.1:0-3938 GCF_050280645.1 Pseudomonas sp. NPDC089554 | reverse complement strand
GCCACCTTCGTCGAACAGGAGGGGGCACGCCAATGGCGCGCGGCGCGCGGGTTGCCCGCGCTTGCGCCAGCACGCACGCAGCACTTCGAAGACCAGCTGGCCTCGGTGAAAAAATGCGGCCACATGGGTGGCAAGGTACTGGTACCGACCCAGGAGGCCGTGCAGAAACTGGCAGCCGCACGCCTGGCCGCCGATGTCGCAGGCGTACCGACCATCATCCTGGCCCGTACCGACGCCAACGCCGCCGACCTGCTGACCAGCGACTGCGATCCGTACGACCAGCCATTCGTGATCGGCGAGCGCACCCGCGAAGGCTTCTATAAAGTACGCGCCGGCCTCGACCAGGCCATCGCCCGCGGCCTGGCCTACGCCCCGTACGCCGACCTGATCTGGTGTGAAACCGCCAAGCCCGACCTGGATGAAGCCCGTCGCTTCGCCGAGGCGATCAAGAAGGAATACCCAGACCAGTTGCTGTCGTACAACTGCTCGCCGTCCTTCAACTGGAAGAAGAACCTGGACGACGCCACCATCGCCAAGTTCCAGCGCGAACTGTCGGCCATGGGCTACAAGCACCAGTTCATCACCCTGGCGGGCATCCACAACATGTGGCACGGCATGTTCAACCTGGCGCACGACTACGCCCGCAACGACATGACCGCCTACGTCAAACTGCAAGAGCAGGAGTTCGCCGATGCCAGCAAGGGCTACACCTTCGTGGCACACCAGCAGGAAGTCGGCACCGGCTACTTCGACGACATGACCACCGTAATCCAGGGTGGCGCTTCGTCGGTAACCGCACTGACCGGCTCGACCGAGGAAGAGCAGTTCCACTGAGTGCGTTGAACTGAAACGAAAAGCCCAGGCGCCGCAAGGTCCCTGGGCTTTCTTTTGCCCGCCAGGCAGAACCGAAGATACCGACTAAGCTTGTGGCTACCCGATAGCAAGGACTGCCCATGCCCCGCTCTGGCCACCTGCTCATCATCGCCTTCGCAGCCGCCGCTCTCTATCTATATGCAGAGGCCAGCGACAACAGCCTGCTCGCCCTGCTGAGCAAACCTCTTCCAGTGCTGGCGCTGATTGCCTGGCTGCTCACCACTCCCGCCACGACCTACCGCCGCTGGATCATCATCGGCCTGGCCTTTTCAGTGCTGGGCGACATTCTATTGGCCGTCCCGCAGGACCTGTTCGTCTTCGGCCTGGCCGCCTTCTTCTGCGCGCACCTGGCCTACCTGCGCGGCTATTGCAGCACGACCCTGCAACCCGCTTTACCCGCACTGGCATTCGCAACCCTGGTCGGCGTTGCGCTGTTCAGCCTGCTCGCCAGCCATGGCCTAGGCTCACTGCTGGCGCCAGTAGCGGCCTACGCACTGGTGATCAGCGCCATGCTCTGGCGCGCCCTGGCCTTCGGTGGCGTAGCGGCGCTCGGCGCCTGCGCCTTCGTATTCTCCGACAGCCTGATCGGCATCGACCGTTTCGTCAGCCCGTTCGCGGCGGCCCCCTACCTGATCATCCTCAGCTACTGGCTTGGCCAGTGGCTGATTGCACTGTCGGCAATCAACCGCCAAAGCATCGAAACATTGACCCAGCGCGGTGCGAACACACCGCACAACTGCTAGAACGAGAGTTTTTCTCATTTACAAGAGGCGAGCACGTAACAGCAACTTGATAAGCAAAGAGAAGTGTTCGAAACAGCAGGATGAGTCAAATGATATTAATTATCATTACGAATTTACCCGGTCGTTACGCTACGCAGGAAACATAATTAACAAAACCGCTCGCAATGCCCGAAACTCAAGGGTTTCAGCCATTTACGAAAGATTTTTGTTCTTAATCCTACGAATAAATTTGCAATGGAAATTTTACTTGCACTGGGTTTACCCATAAAATCAGCCCGATTGATTCAGCTGCGACATTTGGTCACTGCATCTGCGACGCAGGTCGCCGCTCTACTTATTTCAGACTGCAGAGCTGGGTCTCTGTATAAGGATTTCTAGCATGTCCGATTCGGCAGGACTCATCGCCCACAACTGGGGCTTTGCCATCTTCCTCCTGGGTGTCGTCGGCCTGTGCGCCTTCATGCTCGGCCTGTCCAGCCTGCTCGGTAGCAAGGCCTGGGGTCGCGCCAAGAACGAACCCTTCGAATCCGGCATGCTGCCCGTCGGCAGCGCTCGCCTGCGCCTGTCCGCCAAATTCTATCTGGTCGCGATGCTGTTCGTGATCTTCGATATCGAAGCCCTCTTTCTCTTTGCATGGTCTGTGTCCGTTCGCGAAAGCGGTTGGACCGGATTCGTCGAAGCACTCATTTTCATAGCAATTCTGTTGGCAGGTCTTGTCTACCTTTGGCGCGTCGGAGCACTTGATTGGGCTCCCGAAGGTCGCCGCAAGCGGCAAGCGAAGCTGAAACAATGAGGCTTTGGCATGCAATACAATCTCACCAGAATCGATCCGGATGCGCCCAACGAGCAGTACCCGGTTGGTGATCGGGAAACCGTCACCGACCAACTGCTAGAGGACCAGGTCCACAAGAACATCTACATGGGGAAACTCGAAGATGTGCTGCGTGGCGCGGTCAACTGGGGTCGCAAGAACTCCCTCTGGCCGTACAACTTCGGCCTGTCCTGCTGCTACGTGGAAATGACCACGGCATTCACGGCACCCCACGACATCGCGCGCTTTGGCGCCGAAGTCATCAGGGCCTCGCCGCGCCAGGCCGACTTCATGGTCGTCGCCGGTACCTGCTTCATCAAGATGGCGCCGATCATCCAGCGCCTGTATGAGCAGATGCTCGAGCCCAAGTGGGTCATCCTCAACAAGGAAACCCAGCGCTTCTCCAGCGCCGACTGGAAGCTGATCCACTCGTACCTGATCGACTCGTGCGGCATCAAGGCCAACCAGTCGCGCCTGTATTTCTACATCTTCAGCGCCGGCGGCGGTACCGGCTCGGGCATGGCCTCGGAGTTCGGCCTGGCCCAGCAGTACTCGTACATGAACAAGACCTTCGACACCAAGCCGGCCGACGAGAACGACGGCAAGAGCGGGCACTCGTTCGTCTTCGAGCCGATCTTCACCAGCGGCATCTGCGTGCTGCCGAACATTTCCGACCACCGCAGCGAAATGTCCGAAGCCCTGCACATCAACGCCGGACGCTTGCTGTGCAAGTACCTGTCGGAGGAATGGGACTTCTCGTACAACTTCGATAACGAAGACAGCAGCGAAGCCAGTGTCATGGGACGTATCCGCCCGTGGAACGCGATGATGCTGATCTCCAACGACATCATGCGCTACGCCGAGGAAAGCGACGACGGCACGATCCAGAACATCGACGTCAACGCCATGGAGAAGCATGCGAACCAGTACATTTCGCAGCAGATCTTCAATATCCTCACCGCCCAGGCGGTGACCACCGACTACGACCAGAACTACTTCCGCCGTGCCGGCATCGACATCGGCGAAACCATCCGCCTGGACGCCAACGACCTGTTCATGAGCCTGGCCGGCCCCGTGGCCATCGCCTACGCCGAATCGGTGGTACCGGAAGCACCGGCGCAGACTTCGGACAAGTTCAAGGTATTCGAACGCGAACCCCCGCGCCTGGACATCGATGACCTGTTCTTCCGCTCCATCGACCTGCCGCACTTCAACAAGCAGACCCAGGCCATCGAAGGCATCAGCCTGCTGCCGATCGAGTCGCGTCGTTACCGCGCAGCCCTGGAGCAATACAAGGCCTCGGGCTATGACGCCGCCGCCCTGCACGACCTGCACTTCTTCAAGAACTGCTCCTCGGTGGTGTCGATCGTTTCCTTGCCCAAGGACTACAAGCTGTCATACATGGACCTGAACCGGCTCAAGACCCACCTCCGACCAGGCCAAGCGCACCGAGCTGTACAAGCAGGCGCAGCACATCCTCAAGGAACAGGTGCCGATGACCCCTATCGCCC
>NZ_JBNNVR010000163.1:0-4306 GCF_050280645.1 Pseudomonas sp. NPDC089554 | reverse complement strand
GCGTTCAGTGCCAGCAGGTTGGTCTGCTCGGCCACCGACTTGATCACGTCCATGACGCTGCCGATCTTCTGGCTTTCCTGCTGCAGCAGGTTCATCGCCTCGGTGGAGCGGTGTACTTCGCCCGCCAGGCGTTCGATCTGGCCGATCGCCTCGCCTACCACGCGATCACCCTCGCGGGCTTCGCCGTCGGCGGCGGTGGCAGCAATCGAGGCCTGCTCGGCATTGCGCGCCACCTCCTGCACGGTGGCGGCCATCTCATGCATGGCGGTGGCCACCTGGTCGGTCTCGACCTTCTGGGTGTTGGCGCCGGCGCTGGTCTGTTGGGTGACCGCCGAGAGCTCCTCGGCAGCGCTGGTGATCTGCGTGACGCCGTCGCGGATGCCGCTGATGAGCTCGCGCAAGGTCGTGCCCATGTGTGCGATACCTTGCTGCAAGGTGCCCATCTCGTCGCGGCGGGTAACGCGCAGGCCCTGAGTGAGGTCGCCGCTGGCGATCTTTTCCACGACGTCGAGGGTTTCGCGCAGCGGGCGGGTGATCTGGCGGGTGATGAGGAAGGCCGCGAGCACGCCGAACAGCAGCGCCAGGGCCGTGGCAACGATCTGCAAGGTGCGGGCCTGGGCGCTCTCGCTGTCACGCTGGGCCAGCTGGAATTGGTACAACTGGTCGTTGCGCTGGGTGATCTCGGTCTGCTCGTCGATCATTTCCTGGCGCGCCAGGGCGACCGCGGCGCGGGCATCGCGCAGGTTGGCCAACGACTGGCGGAAGCTGGCCATGGCGCTCTCGAACGCTTGGGTACGCGCCGATTGCTCGGGCAACTGGCGCTTCAAGGCTTCGATACGTGGGGTGATGCGGTCGAGCTGCTGCATGGCGGCCTGCTCGGTGGCGCTGGTCAGCTCGACGGTGTAACGCTGCACGTCCAGGCGTGCCTGGGCCAGTTGGCGCAGGGGCCTGACCACCAGTTGGTACTGTTCGAGCCGATTGCTGTCGCGCATGGCGCTGCCGAGCACGTGGTTGGCGATGTTGTCCAGCTCATCGGTGGCGGTGTTGGCGGCAGCGTTCATGGCCGCATAGGCGGTGAACGTGGCCTGGTAGCCTTGGCGCATCTTGTTCAGGGATGCCTGGTACTGCTCGGTGTACTGCACCTGCTCACGCAACACCTTGAGGTTCTCGGGTTGCGTGAGGATCGTCAGCAACTGCTTCTGCTCGGCGCTGAAGGCATCCAGCTTTGCCTGTACATCACTGGCGGCAGCTTCGTCGCCATCGGTGAGCATATATTGCAGGCGTGCGGTGGTCAGGTCGTTGAGGTGGTCGTTGAACTGGGTGATGGCACCCATGTGGTTGCTGCGGTTGATCAGGTTGCCGACGCTGTTCCAGCCGGTCAGGGCCAGCATACCGGTCAACAGCAGGACCAGGCCGAAGCCCAGGGTGAGTTTTCGTTTGACGCTGATGTTGGCGAACCAGTTGCTCATGAAAGTTACCCCAGCCGATGTTGTTGTCGTGGGCCTTCCATTGCCTGCATGGGGTATCGGCCGCGTTTGTAGGAGCTGAAACGAATCTCGCGCGGATTATGTTACTAAAGTTGCACCCCGGTGGGTTGGCGCCTTTGCACTTCGCCGAGTGGCTGTCGGCCCCTTCGCGGCGGCCCGACGCGAAAAGACCAACACCGTAATGGCGGTCAGACGCGGAACCGGCTGACCAGCGCCCGTAACTGCCCACCCAGGCGCGCCAGCTCCCCGCTGGACGCCGCCGTCTGATCGCTGGCCGAGGCGGTCTGCTCGGAAATATCCCGTACGTTGATCACTCCGCGGCTGATCTCCTCGGCCACCGCGCTTTGCTGCTCGGCGGCAGCCGCGATCTGCTGGTTCATCGACTGGATGTTCGACACCGTGCGGGTGATGTTGCCCAGTGACTCGCCGGCCTTGCGCGCCAAGGCCACGCTGCTGTCGGTAAGCCCCTGGCTGCCGTGCATCATATTGGCCACCTGCTGGGTGCCGCTTTGCAGGCGCGCCACCAGCTCTTCGATTTCCTCGGTGGACTTCTGCGTACGCTGGGCCAGCCCGCGCACCTCGTCGGCGACCACCGCGAAGCCGCGGCCGGCCTCGCCCGCCCGGGCGGCTTCGATAGCCGCGTTCAGCGCCAGCAGGTTGGTCTGCTCGGCCACCGACTTGATCACGTCCATGACGCTGCCGATCTTCTGGCTTTCCTGCTGCAGCAGGTTCATTGCCTCGGTAGAGCGCTGCACCTCGGCGGCCAGGCGTTCGATCTGGCCGATCGCCTCGCCCACCACGCGGTCGCCTGCCCGCGCTTCGCCGTCGGCGGCGGTGGCGGCATGCGAGGCGTGTTCGGCGTTGCGCGCCACTTCCTGCACGGTGGCGGCCATTTCATGCATGGCCGTGGCTACCTGGTCGGTCTCGACTTTCTGGTTGTTGGCACCGGCGCTGGTTTGCTGGGTGACCGCCGAGAGCTCTTCGGCGGCGCTGGTGATCTGCGTGACGCCATCGCGGATGCCGCTGATGAGCTCGCGCAGAGTGGTGCCCATGCGTGCGATACCTTGCTGCAAGGTGCCCAGCTCGTCGCGACGCGTGACGTGCAGGTTCTGGGTCAGGTCGCCACTGGCGATCTTTTCCACGACGTCGAGGGTTTCACGCAGCGGGCGGGTGATCTGGCGAGTGATGAGCCACGCCGCCAGCACACCGAACAGCAGCGCCAGCGCCGTGGCGACACTTTGCAGGGTGCGGGCCTGGGCGCTCTCGCTATCGCGCTCGGCCAGCTGGAGCTGGTAGAGCTGGTCGTTGCGCTTGGTGCTTTCGCTCTGCTGGTCGATCATTTCCTGGCGCGCCTGGGCGACCAAGGCGTGGGCATCGCGCAGGTTGGCCAGCGACTGGCGCAAGCCCTGCATGGCGCTTTCGAACGCCTGGGTGCTGGCGGACTCGTCGGGCAACTGCTTTTTCAGCGCATCGATGCGCGGGGTGACCTTGTCGAGCTGCTGCAAGGCGGCCTGCTCGGTGGCGCTGGTGCGCTTGGCGGTGTAGGTACTCATGTCCAGGCGCGCTTGGGCCAGCTGGCGCAGGGTCCTGACCACCAGTTGGTATTGCTCCAGGCGGCTGCTGTCGCGCTGGGCGCTGCCGAGCACGTTGTTGGCGATGTTGTCGAGTGACTCGGTGGCTTTGTCGGCGGCGGCGATCAAGGCGTCATGCGCCGCGAAGCCAGCCTTGTAGCTCTGGCGCATCTTGCCCAGCGAGGCACGGTACTGTTCGGTGTAGGCGGCCTGTTCCTTCAGGACCTTGACGTAGTCGGGGGCTGTGAGTCGTGTCAGCAGTTGCTGCTGCTCGTTGGCGAAGGTGTCCAGCTTTGCTTGCACGGTGTTGGCGGCCGTTTCGTCGCCGTCGGCGAGCATGTATTGCAGGCGGGCGACGCGCAGCTCGTTGAGGTCGGTGCCGTATTGGGTGATCGCGCCCATCTGGTTGCTGCGGTTGATCAGGTTGTCGACGCTGCTCCAGCCGGCCCAGGCGAGCAGGGCGGTCAGTAGCAGGACCAGGCCGAAGCCGAGCGTGAGTTTGCGGTTGACGCTGATGTTGGCTAACCAGTGGTTCATCGAAGGGTGCCCCCAGAATGATTATCTTCTTGGGCCTTCCCTTGCCTTAACTGGAATATCGGCAGTGTTTTCGGGGGCTGGAACGCCGTTCAGCGGAAATGTTGCGAAGTGTTTCTGGTGGCGATTTGCCGCTTTTTGCTGGCGAGGCGAGCCTCGTATGAAACAAGCCCGCTCCAGGGAGCGGGCTTGTTCGGGGTCAGACGCGGAAGTGGCTGACCAGGGTCTGCAACTGCCCACCCAGGCGCGCCAATTCAACGCTCGAGGCTGCGGTTTCGTCGCTGGCGGCGGCCGTCTGCTCGGACACATCGCGCACGCTGAGGATGCTGCGGCTGATCTCTTCGGCCACGGCGCTCTGCTGTTCGGCGGCCGCAGCGATCTGCTGGTTCATCGACTGGATGTTCGACACCGTGCTGGTGATGCTGCCCAGCGACTCACCGGCCTTGCGCGCCAGGGCCACGCTGCTGTCGGTCAGGCCCTGGCTGCCGAGCATGGCGTTGGCCACCTGCTGGGTGCCGCTTTGCAGGCTGGCCACCAGGCCTTCGATTTCCTCGGTGGACTTCTGCGTACGCTGGGCCAGCCCGCGTACTTCGTCGGCGACCACCGCGAAACCGCGCCCGGCTTCACCGGCCCGAGCGGCTTCGATGGCGGCGTTCAGGGCCAGCAGGTTGGTCTGCTCGGCCACCGACTTGATCACGTCCATGACGCTGCCGA
>NZ_JBNNVR010000162.1:0-4439 GCF_050280645.1 Pseudomonas sp. NPDC089554 | reverse complement strand
GGACTGGCTGATTGGCTGGGTCACGAAGCCTTGCATCAGCTCGGCTGGTGCGCCTTGCATAAGTTGCGCAGCGACCCGATCCTGCGCTTTCTCGTGGTATCGCTGGCGTTCTACGGCATGTCCACCTTCGAGGGCCCGATGATGGCCATCAAGACCGTCAACGCGCTCTCCCACTACACCGACTGGACCATCGGCCACGTTCACGCAGGCGCCCTCGGCTGGGTGGCGATGATTTCCATCGGCGCGCTGTACCACACCATCCCGAAAGTGTTCGGCAAAGAACAGATGCACAGCATCGGCCTGATCAACGCGCACTTCTGGCTGGCGACCATCGGCACCGTCTTGTACATCGCCTCGATGTGGGTCAACGGCATCGCCCAGGGCCTGATGTGGCGCGCGGTCAACAGCGACGGCACGCTCACCTACTCGTTCGTCGAAACCCTGGTGGCCAGCCACCCAGGCTTCATCGTGCGCTTCATTGGCGGTGCGATCTTCCTGAGCGGCATGTTCCTGATGGCCTGGAACACCTGGCGCACCGTGCGGGCCCCGGCCGACCAAGCCGCTACTGCGAACGCCCAGTTGGCCTGAGGAGAAACGCCTGATGAAACATGAAGTGATCGAGAAAAACGTCGGCCTGCTGGCGTTGCTGATGGTGCTTGCCGTCAGCATCGGCGGCCTGACCCAGATCGTCCCGCTGTTCTTCCAGGACGTCACCAACACGCCGGTGGAGGGCATGAAGCCCTACACCGCGCTGGAGCTCGAAGGCCGCGATATCTACATTCGCGAAGGTTGCGTGGGTTGCCACTCGCAAATGGTGCGCCCATTCCGCGCCGAGACCGAGCGTTACGGCCACTACTCGGTGGCCGGCGAAAGCGTGTGGGACCACCCATTCCTGTGGGGCTCCAAGCGCACCGGGCCGGACCTCGCCCGCGTCGGTGGACGCTACTCGGACGACTGGCACCGCGCGCACCTGTACAACCCACGCAACGTGGTGCCTGAGTCGAAGATGCCGTCCTACCCCTGGCTGGTCGCCCAGCCGGTCGACAACAGCCACACCGACACCAAGTTGCGCACCCTGCGCACCCTCGGCGTGCCCTACACCGATGAAGACATCGCCGGTGCCAAGGAGGCCGTGAAGGGCAAGACCGAGATGGACGCCCTGGTCGCCTACCTGCAGGTGCTGGGCACCGCGATCAAGAACAAGAGGTGAGCACGATGGAAATGGATATCGGCATGATCCGCGGGCTGGGCACGCTGGTGGTGATGATCGCCTTCATCGGCCTCTCGCTGTGGGTCTTCAACCGCCGCCGCGATCGTGATTTCGCCGAAGCGCGGCTGCTGCCCTTCGTCGACGACCGCCTGCCCCCTGCCGGGCAGGAACCTGCTGTAAGGAGTAACGGGCAATGACCACCTTCTGGAGTACCTACATCAGCGTGCTGACTCTCGGCAGCCTGGTCGGCCTGGCCTGGCTGCTGATGAGCACCCGCAAGGGCCAGAGCGACAGCACCACCGACCAGACCATGGGCCACAGTTTCGATGGTATCGAGGAATACGACAACCCACTGCCGCAGTGGTGGTTCTGGCTGTTCGTCGGCACCCTGGTGTTCGGCGCGGGCTACCTGGTGCTGTACCCCGGCCTGGGTAACTGGAAAGGCATCCTGCCGGGCTACGAGGGCGGCTGGACCCAGGCCAAGGAATGGCAAAGGGAAATGGACAAGGCCGACGCGCGCTTCGGGCCGATCTTCGCCAAGTTCGCCGCCATGCCGGTCGAGGACGTGGCCAAGGACCCGCAGGCACTGAAAATGGGCGCACGACTGTTCGCCTCCAACTGCTCGGTGTGCCACGGCTCCGACGCCAAGGGCGCCTATGGCTTCCCCAACCTGACCGACAACGACTGGCGTTGGGGCGGCGAGCCGGAAACCATCAAGGCCAGCATCATGAACGGCCGCCACGGGGTGATGCCGGCCTGGGCCGAAGTGATCGGCGAGCAGGGCGTGGCGGATGTCGCCGCCTTCGTGCTCAGCAACCTCGATGGCCGTAGCCTGCCCGAGGGAGTGAAGGCCGACGTGGACGCCGGCCAGAAGCTGTTCGCTGCCAACTGCGTGGCCTGTCATGGCCCCGAGGGCAAGGGCACCCCAGCCATGGGCGCGCCTGACCTGACGCATCCGCAGGCGTTCATCTATGGTTCGAGCTTTGCCCAGTTGCAGCAGACCATTCGCTACGGCCGCCAAGGGCAGATGCCGGCCCAGGCTGATATTCAGGGCAACGACAAGGTGCACTTGCTGGCAGCTTATGTGTATAGCCTGTCGCAGGACCGTGAAGTTTCCGAAGCTGTGACCTCCAAGTAAATCTCCGACACCCCGGCGAACCCGCTCCTACAGGCTGCGCAGTACCTGGAGGAGCGGGCTTGTCCGCGAATGCCACACCGCGCTTTTCCCTCCCACCTCCCTCCTTGCACCCCTTCCGAACGCAACTAAGCTTGTTGCCTCAGTAGCCCTGCGCTTGCGCAAGGCCGCCGGAGCGGCGCAAAGCCTGTCGTCGCCCCCGAAAATAAAAGCTTGACCAAACGATCAGAAAAATACGAAAAACGGTACACATTACAAATATTTATTTGTGTACAATCGTCAAGCCCCAAGACTGCGGGACGGTGGTCGAAAGGGCTTGGACACGGGTCGGAGCAGGGATCCTTGCGTTGCCATAACCCTGGTGGTTATCGATACTTGCGCCGATTTTTACGACTAACAAGAACACCCAAACCGTGGAACCTTAGAATGAGCACAGCAATCGGTCCGACTGCTTATAACTATAAGGTCGTCCGCCAGTTCGCCATCATGACGGTGGTCTGGGGGATCCTTGGCATGGGGCTCGGCGTCTTCATCGCCTCGCAACTGGTATGGCCCCAGCTGAACCTGGACCTGCCATGGACGAGCTTCGGCCGCCTGCGCCCACTGCACACCAACCTGGTGATCTTCGCCTTCGGCGGTTGCGCACTGTTCGCCACGAGCTACTACGTGGTGCAGCGTACCTGCCAGACCCGGCTGATCTCCGACGGCATGGCCGCCTTCACCTTCTGGGGCTGGCAGGCGGTGATCGTCGGGGCGCTGATCACCCTGCCGATGGGCTACACCACCACCAAGGAATACGCCGAGCTGGAATGGCCGATCGCGATCCTGCTGGCGATCGTCTGGGTGACCTACGGCCTGGTGTTCTTCGGCACCATCGTCAAGCGCAAGACCAAGCACATCTACGTCGGCAACTGGTTCTACGGCGCCTTCATCGTGGTCACCGCGATGCTGCACATCGTCAACCACGCCTCGCTGCCGGTCAGCCTGTTCAAGTCCTACTCGGCCTACGCCGGCGCCACCGACGCGATGATCCAGTGGTGGTACGGCCACAACGCCGTAGGCTTCTTCCTGACCACGGGCTTCTTGGGGATGATGTACTACTTCGTGCCCAAGCAGGCCGAGCGCCCCATCTATTCGTACCGGCTGTCCATCGTGCACTTCTGGGCGCTGATCACCCTGTACATCTGGGCCGGCCCCCACCATTTGCACTACACCGCCCTGCCCGACTGGGCACAGTCGCTGGGCATGGTGATGTCGATCATCCTCCTGGCGCCGAGCTGGGGCGGCATGATCAACGGCATGATGACCCTCTCCGGCGCCTGGCATAAGTTGCGTACCGACCCGATCCTGCGCTTCCTCGTGGTATCGCTGGCGTTCTACGGCATGTCCACGTTCGAAGGCCCGATGATGGCCATCAAGACCGTCAACGCCCTGTCCCACTACACCGACTGGACCATCGGCCATGTCCACGCCGGCGCCCTCGGTTGGGTCGCGATGATCTCGATCGGCGCGGTGTACCACATGATCCCGAAACTCTACGGCCGCGAGCAGATGCACAGCGTTGGCCTGATCAACGCGCACTTCTGGCTGGCGACCATCGGCACCGTGCTGTACATCGCCTCGATGTGGGTCAACGGCATCACCCAGGGCCTGATGTGGCGCGCCATCAACGACGACGGCACGCTCACCTATTCGTTCGTCGAGGCGCTGCAAGCCAGCCACCCAGGCTACATCGTGCGCGCCCTGGGCGGTGCGTTCTTCGCCTTTGGCATGCTGCTGATGGCCTACAACGTCTACCGCACCGTTCGTGCCGCCAACCCGGCGCAGGCTGAGGAAGCCACCAAGATCGTCGTCGTGGGAGCGCACTGATGAAGCATGAAGCAGTCGAGAAGAACATTGGCCTGTTGGCCTTCTTCATGGTCATCGCCGTCAGTGTCGGCGGCCTGACCCAGATCGTCCCGCTGTTCTTCCAGGACGTCACCAACAAGCCGGTCGAGGGCATGACCACAGTGTACTCAACGCGGGCTATTCCACCTCGGCGCTGTGGATCAAGCTCGACCTGCGCCTCACTCAGCAGCGTTCGAGCGCGCCGCG
>NZ_JBNNVR010000161.1:0-4633 GCF_050280645.1 Pseudomonas sp. NPDC089554 | reverse complement strand
GTGGCGGCGCTTTTGTGGGCCATGGCTTCGGCATCGTTGCCCACGGCGATGAAGCGACCATCCTTGATGGCGACGGCGGTGGCGGTGGGCTTTTCTCGGTCAACGGTGTGCAGCTTGCCGTTGAACAGGATGAGGTCGGCGGTCATGGGGCCTCCTTGATTGAATGATGTGCGCTGTCGAAGCTCAGCTACGCAGCCAGTTGGCGCAGCGACGGGTCACCCACGGCATGATGTAGAACACCACGGGCAGGATGACGAACAGGTTGATGATCAGGTTGGCGCTGATCACCCCGCCCAGTTGCGGGTAGCGGGCGAAAAACGGCGCCAGCAGTTGCGGGATGACCATGGTCATCGGGCAGATCACCAGGTAGGTCAGCAGCGCCTGTTTCCAGCGCGGCGGTTGCTCGGTGCTGGCGCTTGGCGGGGTGAACCAGAACTCCGGGTCGTTGTGCACCTGGGTGTGGTCGCCATCCTCGAGCATCGGCAGCACCTCTCTGACCAGGGCCTGGCGCTCGGCGGAATTGACCCAGTCCTGCAGCAGGCTGGCCTCGGCGAAACGCACCACGGTGGTGAACTCGTGGCCGCCCTCCTCCGGGCGGATCACATTGACGTCCAGGTGCCCTGGCCGGTGGCGCGCGGTGTCGACGGTGCGCTTGAGCCAGGCTTCGTAGTCGCCCAGGGAACGGGCGCGAACCTTGTGCTGGATCACCAGCGTGACGACATCGCGGTTGACTTCGGTTGCAGTATTCATCGGCATTCCTTGGGATGAGCAGGTTCGCATCCACTGTGCAACGGCAGATGGGCACGGGATTGGATGGGTGTGCTGCCCGAAGGCGGGCACCGACTGGCGGTGCCCAGGCCAGTCAGCTTACTTGGCGGCGGTGAGGGCGTTGTAGCTGGTGATCAGGTTGCGGTAGTCGGGGATGTGGTTGGAGCACAGGGCCGCCAGGCCTTCGACGTCGTTGCGCCAGTCGCGGTGCAGCTCGCAGGCCACGCCGAACCAGGTCATCAGTTGCGCACCGGCAGCCTCCATGCGGCGCCAGGCAGCGTCGCGGGTCATTTCGTTGAAGGTGCCGGAGGCATCGGCCACCACGAACACTTCGAACTCTTCCTCCAGGGCCGACAACGCTGGGAAGGCCACGCATACCTCGGTTACCACACCGGCGATAATCAGCTGCTTCTTGCCGGTGGCCTTCACCGCCTTGACGAAGTCTTCGTTGTCCCAGGCGTTGATCTGGCCGGGGCGGGCGATGTAAGGGGCATCCGGGAACAGCGCCTTGAGCTCTGGCACCAGCGGGCCGTTGGGGCCTTGCTCGAAGCTGGTGGTGAGGATGGTCGGCAGGTTGAAGAACTTGGCCAGGTCCGCCAGGGCCAGCACGTTGTTCTTGAACTTGTCCGGCTCGATATCACGCACCAGCGACAGCAGACCGGCCTGGTGGTCGACCAGCAGTACTGCGGCGTCGTCTTTGTTCAGGCGGTTGTATTTGAAGTTGGTCATGGTCGTAGCTCCTTCAGTTATGAACATCTTTGTCGTGGGTGGGGTGTTTCGCGTTGATGAGCAAAGATTAGATTCATCACCTTTCGGGCGGTAGACCGCGAAAATTGTCCTTAGCGTTCCATTTAAGGAACGATGTAACACCGCCTTTAGAAACAGTTGCCTGCGCCCCTGAGCTGCTCTTTACTACCCCCAGCCCTCCCCGACCCCGAGATCACCATGCTGGCGTTCATCCAGTCCTACCCGTTGCTGCTCGGCACCGGCCTGATCCTCCTCGACCTGCTGCTCTGGCACCTCATTCCCGCCACCCACCGCTATTGGCGGGTGGCCTCGCGCACCCTGGCCTACGCGCTGTTCACCGGCGTGCTGCTAAGCGGCGGAATGAGCCCACTGCAACCGCCGCCCTGGCCTGACGACGCCTCGCGCAACCTGATCGCGACGCTGCTGACCATCGGCTGGTGGCTGTTCGGCGCGCGTACGGTGACGGTGGTGTTCGGCGTGCTGATGACTGCCCGCGGCAGCCACGCCGGGCGGCTGTTGCAGGATGTGGTGGGGGCGCTGATCTTCCTCGCAGCGGTGGTGGCAGCGGCGGCCTACGTGCTGCAACTACCGGTCAAGGGCCTGCTGGCGACATCCGGGGTGATGGCCATCGTCATCGGCCTGGCGTTGCAGAGCACGCTGGCCGACGTGTTCTCCGGCATCATCCTCAACACCACACGGCCCTACCAGGTCGGCGATTCGATCTCCATCGACGGCACCGAGGGCAAGGTGGTCGACATCGATTGGCGTGCCACTCGCCTGATTACCGGCACCGGCAGCCTGGCGGTAGTGCCCAACTCGGTGGCGGCCAAGGCGCGGCTGCTCAACCACAGCCGCCCGGCTGACCGCCACGGGGTGAGCATCAGCGTGGTGGTGCCGGCCAAGCTGCGTCCGCAGCGGGTATTCGATGCCCTGGAAAAAAGCCTGCAAGGCACCAGCCTGCTGCTGAAAAACCCTGCGCCCAAGGTTTCGGTGAAGGCCTCGACGCTGGAGTCGGTGGAGTACGAGGCCAGTGGCTTCATCGCCGATGCCGCGAACAAGACCGACGTGCGCAACCAGCTGTTCGACCTGGCCCACCGCCACCTGGAGGCGGCCGGGGTGGTGTGGAATGCCGACCTGAGCGTGCCCGCCCGCTCGCGCCAGCGCGAGCTGCTGGACGAGGTACGAGTGTTCCGCTCGTTGACCAGCGATGAGCGCGACACCCTGAGCCAGCACATGACCGCCGTGGAGTACCTGGCCGACCAGGTGATCCTGGGCATCGGCGATCGCTCCCAGCACATGCTGCTGATCAGCCGTGGCGTGGTGTCGGCCTCGGCACACGATGGCAAGCGCCTGGTCGAAGGTGGGCGCATGGGGCCAGGGGAAGTGCTGGCACTCGAGGGGCTGCTGGATGAAGAGGATTCGCCGGTGGAATTCCGCGCCTTGACCGGTTGCATGCTGTACCGCATCGACAAGGAGCGGGTACGTGGCTGCCTGGCCCAGGGCGAGGATGTGAAATCGGCGCTGACCAAGTTGCAGCGGTTCAGGGAGCAGAAGCGCGAGACGCTGTTGATGCAGAAGCCGACGGTGGTGAAGAAGGGCGGGTTCCTCAGCTGGTTGCACAAGTGAGGAGAGATCGGTGTCGCCCTCTTCGCGGGTAAACCCGCGAAGAGGGCAGCGAGCTCGCTACAAGACCACCCGCAAGCACTGCCCTGCGTGGTACAGCGAGAACCCCGATTCATAGAACGCCGTACGCAAGGTCGGCGCACTCACAGGCTTCATCGGTGCGAACGGAATCGGCAGGCTATGCGGATCATCCTTGAGCAGGAACTCGGCGAACGCCCGGCCGATCACGGTGCCTGTAGTGTTGCCACGGCCGTTGTAGCCGGTCACCGCCACCAGCCCCGGCGCGGGCTCGAACAGGCGCATCAGGTGGTCAGGGGTGAAGTCGATGCAGCCAGTCCAGTGCATCTCCCATTCGACCTTGCCCAGTTCCGGGAAGTAATGGCCCTGAATCCGGTCGGCCCAACTGCGCACGAACCACGCAGGCTTGTTGTCGACCCGGCCCAGACTGCCGAGCAGCAGGCGGCCCTGGTCGTCGCGGCGGATGCTGCTGAGCACGGTGCGGGTGTCCCACGAGCCCTGGCCGTGAGGCAGGATGCGCTCGGCGGCGGCGCCTTGCAGCGGCTTGGACGCCACCTGGTAGTAGTAACCACGGAAGAAGTGCTTGCGCAGATCGCTCCACTCGCCCTCGGTGTAGGCGCCGGTGGAGATCACCACCTTTTCAGCGTGCACTGAGCCATGCGCGGCCTTCACCCGCCAGCCATCCCCCTCGCGTGCCAGGCCTTCCACCGGCGATTGCTGGAACAGCCGACCACCCAGGCGCTGCACAGCAGCGGCCAGGCCCTGGGTGTAGGCCATAGGGTTGATGGTGCCGGCGCGGCGGTCGAGCAGCGCGGCGGAAATCTTGTCGGTGCCGCAGTATTCCTGGCATTCGCCGCCGGTCAGAAGCTCGACGTCGGCGCCGCGACGGGTCCATTGCTCGAAGCGCGCCTCGAGGTCGGCCAGCCCCGTGGCGTTGTGCGCCATGTGCAGGTTGCCCTTGTGCTGGGCCTGGCAGTCGATACTCAGGCGCTCGATCATCGCGAACACCTCACCTGGGGCCTCACCGAGCAGCTTGTTCAGGCGGCTGCCCTGCTGCTGGCCGAGAGTGGCCTCGACATCGTCGGGGCGAATCCAGGTGCCGGCATTGACCAGCCCGACATTGCGCCCCGAGCCGCCATGGCCGACTTTCCAGGCCTCCAGTAGGACCACCGACTTGCCTTGCTCGAGCAGGTGGATCGCCGCCGACAGGCCGGTGATGCCACCGCCGATCACGCAGACATCGGCCTTGTGCTCTCCCGCCAGCGCCAGTGACGCCACGCTCGGCTGGGTAATGTGTTCCCACAAGCATTCTTGACGCAGTTCGGACATGGCCCGGCTCCAGCGGTGTTGTTCTCAAGATCCACACGACCCCTGTAGGAGCGGGCTTGCCCGCGAATGCGTCCGATCAGGCAATAATGTTGGGCGAGGTTCATCGCTGGCATGAATGACGGGTGATCACTGTCATCATGCGTTATCC
>NZ_JBNNVR010000160.1:0-4802 GCF_050280645.1 Pseudomonas sp. NPDC089554 | reverse complement strand
GCGAAATCAAGAGCATCAAGAACTACTCGCGCGAGTTCGGCTACGCGATCTTCCGGGTGGCGATCCCGCACAGCATGAACATCGACCAGGCGATCAGCCTGGTGCGCGAAGTGGGGCAGAAGCTGCGCAACGACCCGTTGATGCGGCGCAACATCTGGTCGCCGCTGGAATTGCAGGGGGTGGAGAGTTTCGAGCAGGGCTCGGCGATTCTGCGGGCGCGCTTCAAGACCGCACCGATCAAGCAGTGGGAGGTGTCGCGGGCGTTCAACCTGGCGCTCAAGCGACACCTGGACGAAGCCGGGGTGGACTTGGCTACGCCGCGGTTGTCGGTGCAGGTGGTGACGGCGGGCGGGGAGTCCAGCGCCTCACGCTGACACCTCATCCCGCCTCGGCCCGAATACGAATCGCATCGTGCCGCCAGTACTCCAGGTCGCAGTCGATCAGGTGCCCATGCTGGTCGCTGTTGACCCGGGTGATATGCAGCCCCGGGCTACCCGCCGACACCTTCAACGCCGTCGCCGCCTCTACCGGCAGCGCCGTGGGCAGGATCTCGAAGCGCACCTGCCCATAGCGAATGCCATATTCGCGGGCATAGATCTCAGTCAGCGACTGCGCCAGGTCCAGCGCCAGGATGCCGGGGAAATAGCGCGGGTTCAGGTAGTGCTCGGCATACAGCACCGCGCGCCCATCGATGCGCCGCAAGCGGCAGATACGTACCACACTGGACAACGCCGGCAGGTGCAGGCGTGAACACACCGCAGCCGAGGCCGGTTGCAGGCGCGCCGACAGCAGCTCGGTGGCGGGCAACCGGCCCTGGTCGCGGACCATGGCGTGAAAGTGGCTGCGCTCGATCAGGTCGTAGGTCAGGCGCTCAGGCGCGACGAACCAGCCGCGCCGCTCCTCGCGGTAAATCAGGCCTTGGGCCTCCAGTTGCACCAAAGCCTCACGCAA
This sequence comes from Pseudomonas sp. NPDC089554, assembly GCF_050280645.1. Taxonomy (NCBI): domain Bacteria; kingdom Pseudomonadati; phylum Pseudomonadota; class Gammaproteobacteria; order Pseudomonadales; family Pseudomonadaceae; genus Pseudomonas; species Pseudomonas sp. NPDC089554. Next base: position 3,851 of record NZ_JBNNVR010000160.1, on the reverse strand, counting down.
GGTGATGCGCGTGGTGTCGAACACCTCGCTGAGCTTGCGCTCGGCCGGCAACTTGCCGCCCGGCGCCAGCAGCCCATGCTCAATCTGCTCCTGCAAGGCATGGCAGATCGCTGTTACCGCCCGCGGTGGCATCGCTTGCATCAAGAGTTACCTATCTGGACTAGTCCAGCCCCATAACGGAGCACATGGAGAGTAGTGCAAGCTTAGGCACAGCTGATGAAGATCCTGTGACAAAGGCCCTAGCCATATACCTGCCAGAAGCGGGCCAAGCCTTGTATATCAAGGCCTTCGATCTGGTCTACGCTGTATTTCCAGGGCTGGCGGGCACCTGCCCTGGCGGCCCTTCTACATCAAATTGTCATGCAAGGTGCCTACTTTGGCTCAAGGTTTGCTGACCTAGACCAACCGTTATCGAGCAAGGTCTTCTATTACAACGATTGCAAGGCACCCACCAAAGGAGCTTCGGATGAAAAAGTTCTTCATGGCGTCACTGCTGGGCTCGGCCATCGCCCTGTGCACCTCGGCCATGGCCGCGGACACCGACCTCAAGGCCCTGGAAGACGCCGCCCGCAAGGAAGGCGTGGTCAACAGCGTGGGCATGCCCGATGCCTGGGCCAACTGGAAAGGCACCTGGGAAGACCTGGCCAGCAAATACGGGCTCAAGCACAGTGACACCGACATGAGCTCGGCCCAGGAAATCGCCAAGTTCGAAGCCGAAAAAGACAACGCCAGCGCCGACATCGGCGACGTGGGTGCCGCCTTCGGCCCCATCGCCGTGGCCAAGGGCGTTTCCCAGCCCTACAAGCCGAGCACCTGGGAGCAGGTACCGACCTGGGCCAAGGACCAGGATGGCCATTGGGCACTGGCCTACACCGGCACCATCGCCTTCATCATCAACAAGGACCTGGTCAAGGAAGACGAACGCCCGAAAACCTGGCACGACCTGGAGAAAGGCAAGTACAAGGTCGCCATCGGTGACGTCGGTACCGCCGCCCAGGCCGCCAACGGTGTACTGGCGGCAGCCATCGCCTACAAGGGCGACGAAAGCAACGTGGCCCCAGGCCTGCAGCTGTTCACCAAGCTGGCCCAGCAAAAACGCCTGTCGCTGGCCAACCCGACCATCCAGACCCTGGAGAAGGGCGAGGTGGAAGTGGGCGTGGTGTGGGACTTCAACGGCCTGAGCTACCGCGACCAGATCGACCCCAAGCGCTTTGAAGTGCTGATTCCGGCAGACGGCTCGGTGATTTCCGGCTACACCACCATCATCAACAAGTACGCCAAGCACCCCAACGCCGCCAAGCTGGCTCGCGAATACATCTTCAGCGATGCCGGGCAGATCAACCTGGCCATCGGCCACGCCCGCCCGATCCGTGCCGAGCACCTGAAGCTGCCCGCCGAAGTCCAGGCCAAGCTGCTGCCCAACGAGCAGTACAAGGCTGCCCAGCCGATCAAGAATGCCGAAGCCTGGGAAGCGACCTCGAAGAAACTGCCGCAGATGTGGCAGGAGCAAGTGATCATCGAGATGGAATGACAGGCCGGATTTTGTAGTGCCTGACCTGGCCCTTTCGCGGGCAAGCCCGCTCCTACAAGGTTCTCCACTACCCCTGTAGGAGCGGGCTTGCCCGCGAAGAGGGCGACGCGGACTGACTGACACCCTGCGGAGCCACCATGCAACACAACGTCATCCTGGTCCTGCTCGACGGCCTCAACTACCAGGTGGCCCATCACGCCATGGGCCACCTGCACGCCTACGTCGAAGCCGACCGCGCCGCACTGTACCGCGTCGAATGCGAACTGCCGTCGCTGTCACGCCCGCTGTACGAATGCATCCTCACCGGCGTGCCGCCGATCGACAGCGGCATCGTGCACAACAACGTCAATCGCCTGTCCAACCAACGTAGCGTGTTCCACTACGCCCGCGAGGCCGGGCTGGGCACTGCCGCCGCGTCCTACCACTGGATGAGCGAGCTTTATAACCGCTCGCCGTTCGACCCGCTACGCGACCGCCATACCCATGCGCCCAAACTGCCGATCCAGCACGGGTTGTTCTACTGGGCCGACCACTACCCCGACTCGCACCTGCTGGCCGACGCCGAATACCTGCGCCGCCGCCACGCCCCGAATTTCCTGCTGGTGCACCCGATGAACATCGACGATGCCGGCCACCGCCATGGCCTGGACAGCAGCCAGTACCGCAATGCCGCGCGCAGCGCCGACATCCTGCTGGCCGACTACCTACCGCGCTGGCTCGAAGAGGGCTACCAGGTGATGGTGACCGCCGACCATGGCATGAACAACGACCGCTCGCACAATGGCCTGCTGGCCGAAGAGCGCGAGGTACCGCTGTTCGTCTTCGGCGAGGCCTTCAGCCTGGACCCGGCCGCCAAGCCCCTGCAAACCGAGCTGTGCGGCACCCTTTGCGAGCTGCTCGGCGCCGCCCACGACAAAACGGTCTGCCGGGAGCTACTTACGTGAAACCCCGTCACCTGGCCCTGCTCTGCCTGCTGCCGTTCGCACTGTTCTTCATTGTCTTCCAGATCGCCCCGCTAGCCTGGGTGGCCATCAATAGCCTGCAAGGCGAAAGCGGCTGGGGGCTGGAAAACTTCCACAAGTTGTTCGCCTCGAAGTTCTACCTGCAAGCCTTGCAACGCAGCCTGGAGATCAGCTTCTGGTCGAGCCTGTTCGGCATCGTCATCGCCACCCTCGGCGCCTACTCGCTGCGCCAGGTCGACTCGAAACTGCGCGACTTCGTCAGCGCCTTCGCCAACATGACCAGCAACTTCACAGGCGTCCCCCTGGCGTTCGCCTTCATCATCCTGCTCGGCTTCAACGGCGCATTGACCCTGCTGCTCAAGCAGGTCGGCCTGCTGGACGACTTCAGCATCTATTCCAAGACCGGGTTGATCCTGGTGTACACCTACTTCCAGATCCCCCTGGGCGTGCTGTTGCTGTACCCGGCCTTCGACGCGCTGCGCGAAGACTGGCGCGAGTCCGCAGCCTTGCTGGGCGCCAGCCACTGGCAGTTCTGGCGGTACATCGGCCTGCCGGTGCTGACCCCGGCGCTGCTGGGCACCTTCGTGATCCTGCTGGCCAACGCCTTGGGCGCCTACGCCACGGTATACGCACTGACCACCGGCAACTTCAACGTGCTGCCGATCCGCATCGCCGCCCTGGTGGCCGGCGACATCACCCTCGACCCGAACCTGGCCAGCGCCCTGGCCATGGTGCTGGTGGGGTTGATGACGCTGGTCACGGTGGTTCATCAATGGCTGCTGAAACGGAGCTACCATGCGCGCTGAAAAAACCGTCGGCGGGCTCTACCATCGCGTGGTGGTGTACCTGCTGTTCCTGATCCTGCTGCTGCCACTGGCCGGCACCCTGCTCTACTCCTTCGCCACCAGCTGGTCGGCGACCCTGCTGCCCAGCGGCCTGACCTTCAAGTGGTATGTCGCGCTGTGGAGCGAGCCGCGCTTTCTCGCCGCCTTCGGCCAGTCGCTGCTGGTGTGCGTGGGTGCGCTGCTGTTGTCGGTGGTGTTGATCCTGCCGCTGTTGTTCGTGGTGCACTACCACTTCCCCAAGCTCGACGCGCTGATGAACATCCTCATCCTGCTGCCGTTCGCGGTGCCGCCGGTGGTGTCGTCGGTGGGGCTGCTGCAACTGTATGGCAGCGGGCCGATGGCCATGGTCGGCACGCCGTGGATCCTCATCGGCACCTACTTCACCATCGCCCTGCCCTTCATGTACCGGGCCATCACCAACAACCTGCAGGCCATCAACCTGCGCGACCTGATGGACGCCGCCCAACTGCTCGGCGCCAGCACCTGGCAGGCAGCGTTCCTGGTGGTGCTGCC
>NZ_JBNNVR010000159.1:0-5027 GCF_050280645.1 Pseudomonas sp. NPDC089554 | reverse complement strand
GCCCGCGAAGAAAACACCGCGGAGCATGGCACCGGCGTTGCCGGTGTTCGCGGGCAAGCCCGCTCCTACAGGGGTTAGCGTTGTGTGAGCGATCAGAGTTTAGCTTTGACGGCCCCTTGGGCATCCCCGCCGGCTTTGGTGGTTACCCCTGCCAACCAACCATCCAGCAACTGCGGGTTGGCTTTGACCCAGGCCTTCGCCGCATCATCGAAGCTCACTTTCTTATCCACCACCTCGGACATGATCGCGTTCTCCATCTCCAGCGAGAATTTCAAGTTGCCCAGCAACTTCGCAGCGTTCGGGCAGGCCTGTGGATAACCATTACGCACCAAGGTATACACATCACCCTTGCTGCCAAACCATTTCTCGCCGCCGGTGAGGTAGTGCATCTTCAGTTTCACGTTCATCGGGTGCGGGGTCCAGCCGAGGAAGGTGATGAACTGCTGCTTCTGCACCGCGCGCTGTACCTGGGCGAGCATCGCCTGCTCGCTGGACTCCACCAGCTTCCACTGGCCCAGGTCGAATTCGTTCTTGTCGATGATTTCCTTGAGCGACAGGTTGGCCGGGGCGCCCGAGCCAATGCCATACAGCTTCTTGTCGAACTTGTCGGCGTGCTTTTGCAGGTCGGCGAAATCCTTCACGCCGGCGTTCCACACGTAGTCGGGCACCGCCAGGGTGAACTCGGTGCCTTCCAGGTTGCGGGCCAACTGCTTGACGTCGCCATTTGCGATGAACTTGTCGTGGAAGCCCTGCTGGGCAGGCATCCAGTTGCCGAGGAAGGCGTCGACGCGCCCATCCTTGAGGCCGCCGTAGATGATCGGAACAGCCAGGCTGTCGATCTTCACCTGGTAACCCAGGCTTTCCAGCAAAAGCTTGGCGATGGCATTGGTGGACGCGATATCGCTCCAGCCGGGGTCGGCCATCTTCACGGTGCTGCATTGCGCGTCGCTGTCGGCGGCGTGGGCCGCGGTGCCGCCCAGACTCAGGGCCAGGGCGATCAGGGCTGTGGAGAACTTGGTCATTGCGGCCTCTCTACTCAATCCATGGATGCGGGCTGTGGGTAACGTGCCTTGCGCTCGAGGTCGTCGAGATCGATATGGTTGCGCATGTACTGCTGGCTGGCGTCCACCAGGGGTTGGTGGTCCCAGCTTTTCAGTGTGCCGATGGCCAGTGCCTCGGCCACCAGGCGGCGCCGCCGCTGGCTGGCCAGTACCTGCTCGCGCAGGGTGGGGATATCCCAGCGTTGGAGGGCTTCATCGACGAATGCCTGCAGCAGCGCCTGGTGGTCCGGGCTGCCGGTGAGGTTCTCCCGCTCGTGCGGGTCGCGGCTCAGGTCATAGAGTAGGCATGGGTCCTCTTCGCTGTACACGAACTTGTAGGGGCCACGGCGAATCATCATCAGCGGGCCGACGGTGCCTTCGGCCATGTATTCACCGATCACCTCGTCATGCCCGCCCTGCCCTTGCAGGTGGCCGAGCAGCGAGCGGCCGTCCAGGTGCAGGCTTGGCTCGACGCTGCCACCGGCCACTTCCACCAGGGTCGGCAGCAGGTCGCAGGTGGAGACGCTGGCTGCCACCCGCGCCGGGGCGAAGCGCTTGGGCGCGTGCACCAGCAACGGCACCCGCGCCGACATCTCGAACCAGTGCATCTTGTACCAGAGCCCGCGCTCGCCAAGCATGTCGCCGTGGTCACCGGAGAACACGATCAGCGTGTCGTCGGCCAGGTCGCATTCTTCCAGGGTTTGCAGCAGTTGGCCGATGTTGTCGTCGATGTAGCTGCAGGCGCCGAAGTAGGCGCGGCGGGCGTCGCGAATCTTATCCACAGGCAGGGGCTTGTCCCACAGGTCGTAGACCTTGAGCAGGCGCTGGGAATGGGGGTCTTGCTCGTGCTGGGCGAGGGTGTCGCGTGGCATCGGGATATCCACACCCTCGTAGCGATCCCAGTAGCGCTTGGGAATGGTGTAGGGGTCGTGGGGGTGGGTCATGGATACGGTCAGGCAGAATGGCCGGCCATCGTCTTCGCGTACGTGGTCGTAGAGGTACTGACGCGCCTTGAACACCACTTCCTCGTCGAAATCCAGCTGGTTGGTGCGCACGCAGGGCCCGGCCTGCAATACCGAAGACATGTTGTGATACCAGCTCGGGCGCTCGTCGGGGGCGTCCCAATTCACGGCCCAGCCGTAGTCGGCGGGGTAGATGTCGCTGGTAAGACGTTCCTCGTAGCCATGCAACTGGTCGGGGCCGCAGAAGTGCATCTTGCCCGACAGCGCGGTGCGGTAACCGAGGCGGCGCAGGTAATGGGCGTAGGTGGGCACGTCGGCGGGGAAGTCGGCGGCGTTGTCGTAGGCGCCGATGCGGCTGGGCAACTGGCCGCTGACCAGGGTGAAGCGCGAGGGTGCACACAGCGGGCTGTTGCAGTAGGCGGCGTCGAACACCACAGCCTGTTCGGCGAGCTTGGCCAGGTGCGGCATCTTGATCGGCGATGGGCCGTAGATCGGCAACAGGGGCGCGGCCATCTGGTCGGCCATGATGAACAGGATGTTGGGGCGCTTCATGTCTGCCTTCCATCGTCGAGGATTATGGATAACCGCTTGCGAACGAGAATGCGACTGTGGATAACATGGGTAAAGCCCATGGCGGGCAATGACTGGGATTAGCCACGCTTATGTTCGAGCACCTTGCCGAGTTGTCGCTGGATACCTTGCGTGTGTTCGAGGCCGCCGCCCGTTTGCGCGGTTTCACGGCGGCGGCGCTGGAGCTGGGCACCACGCAGCCGGCGGTGAGCCAGCAGGTGAAGCGACTGGAAGCGCAGTTGGGCACGCGTCTGTTCGACCGGATTTACCGAGGCATCGAGCTGACCGAGGCCGGTCAACTGCTGTTCGAGCAGGTGCACCAGGGCTTGCAGGCCATGGACGACGGCATCGCCCAGGCCTGCGGGCGCGGCCAGCGCGAGGTGTTGCAGGTGGCCACCGATTTTGCCTTCGCCGCGTTCTGGCTGATGCCCCGGCTGCAACGCTTCCATGAGGCTTATCCACAGGTCGACGTGAGCCTGGTGACCGGCGAACGCAGCCAGGGCATGTTGCGCCCGGATATCGATGTGGCGGTGTTCTTCGGCGATGGGCGCTTTCACCAGGGCGAGAGCCGCTGGCTGTTCGATGAAGAGGTGTTTCCGGTGTGCAGCCCGCGCTTGGTGGAGGGGCAGGTCCTGTCGGCGCAGGCCCTTCAACGCTTGCCGTTGCTGCACTTGCGCGGCGAGCAGGCCAGCCGCTGGTTCGACTGGGCGGGGGTGTTCAAGGGGCTTGGCGTGACCAGCCCGCCGCCGCCGGGGCAGTTGCGTTTCGACAACTACACGTTGTTGATCCAGGCGGCGATTGCCGGCCAGGGCGTGGCCATTGGCTGGGGGCACTTGGTCGATGGGCTGGTGGAGCAGGGGTTGTTGTGTCGGCCGCTGGAGGGAAGTTTGCGATCGGAGCGCGGCTATTACGTGGTGTTGCCGCCGCGTAAGCGACGTGGAGCGTTGATCCAGCGGTTCGTTGACTGGCTGGAGCACGAGCGGGGTATTTGAGCGCCTATTCGCGGGCAAGCCCGCTCCTACAGAAACTACACCGAACCTTGTAGGAGCGGGCTTGCCCGCGAAGAAAGCGACGCGATATCAGCGACGAGCGCCGCGCACACCCTCGGCCAAGGCCGAGCACAGGCCCAGCACATCGCTAACCGCCTGGTCGGCGTCCTTGGCCTGGGCGATCTTGTCGACCAGCGCCGAACCCACCACCACGCCGTCGGACAGCCTGGCGATGGCCGCTGCCTGCTCTGGCGTGCGAATACCGAAACCGACGCTGATCGGCAAATCGGTATGGCGGCGCAGGCGCGCGATGGCTTCGGTCACATGCTCGGTGGTCGCCGAACCTGCGCCTGTCACACCCGCTACCGACACGTAGTAGACGAACCCGGAGCTGCGCTCGAGCACACGTGGCAGGCGGGCATCGTCGGTGGTCGGGGTGGTCAGGCGGATGAAGTCGATGCCCGCAGCCTGGGCCGGGGTGGCCAGTTCGGCGTCGTGCTCCGGCGGCAGGTCGACGATGATCAGGCCATCGACGCCGGCCTGCTTGGCCTCTGCAACGAACTGCTCGACGCCAAAGCGGTGGATCGGGTTGTAGTAGCCCATCAACACGATCGGTGTGGCCTGGTTGTCGATGCGGAACTCACGCACCATCTGCAGGGTTTTCGCCAGGGTCTGGCCGGCTTCGAGCGCACGCAGGGTGGCGAGCTGGATCGCCACGCCATCTGCCATCGGGTCGGTGAACGGCATGCCCAGTTCGATCACGTCGGCGCCCGCTGCGGGCAGGCCCTTGAGGATCGCCAGGGAGGCATCGTAGCCCGGGTCGCCTGCGGTGACGAAGGTGACCAGCGCCGAGCGGCCTTCGGTCTTCAGCTCGGCGAAACGTTGTTCAAGACGGCTCATGCCTGTTTCTCCTGGGCAGCCATGTGGTTCATCACGGTTTGCATGTCCTTGTCGCCACGGCCAGACAAGCACACCACCATCAGGTGGTCCTTGGGCAGGGTCGGCGCGCGCTTGATCGCCTCGGCCAGGGCGTGGGAGCTCTCCAGCGCCGGGATGATGCCTTCGAGGCGGCAAGTGGCGTGGAAGGCGTCGAGGGCTTCGTCGTCGGTGATGCTGACGTATTCCACGCGCTTCACTTCGTGCAGGTAGGCGTGCTCCGGACCGATGCCGGGGTAGTCCAGGCCGGCGGAAATCGAGTGGGCGTCGGTGATCTGGCCGTCGTCGTCCTGCAACAGGTAGGTGCGGTTGCCGTGCAGTACGCCAGGTACGCCGCCGTTGAGGCTGGCGGCATGCTTGTCGGTATGCACGCCATGGCCACCGGCTTCGACGCCGATGATCTGCACGCTTTGGTCTTCAAGGAAGTTGTGGAACAGGCCCAAGCCCATGTAGTCGCCGAAACCGGCCTTGGCATAGGCATACACACCGCCGTCCAGGTCGGGCTTGCGGTTGGCCAGGGTCTGGAACAC
>NZ_JBNNVR010000158.1:0-5088 GCF_050280645.1 Pseudomonas sp. NPDC089554 | reverse complement strand
GTGAAGATTTGCCGTACCAGGCCGATACACTCCCTATCAAAGGAGATTTCCCCATGCGAGCCCTGATCGTTTTAGCCATGGCGGCCAGTGTCGTCAGGCGCAACACCTGGGAAACGTAAAGCTTCACCGTGTTCTCGGTGATGCCCAGCTCACAGGCGATCTGGTAGTTGGTCTTGCCCTTGCTCACCAGCTTGGCCACTTCCAGTTGCCGAGGTGACAGCTTCTCGAACACCGCAGGCAGCTCGCCTTCGCCCTCCTCGGCATCGCCGGCACGCCTGTGCACGCCATGGCCCCGGGCTTTTTCCAGGTCGTGGTAGAGGTCGTCGATGGACTCGGCCAGCTCCTGCAAGCGCTGGTTCAGGCTGCCCAGCTCGCGGAAGTTGCGCTGGCGCTCCAGCAGGGCATCTTCCTGGCGCTGCACGCCCTCGAGCAGCTCGATCAGGTCCATGGGTTTCTGGTAGTAGTCGGCAAAGCCCTCGCGCAGGGCGCGGATCACATCCTGCTTCTCGGCGCGGCCGGTCAGCATGATCGCCTCGAACAGGCGCTGCTGGCCGGCGATGCCCTTGAGGGCTCGTACCAGCTCGATACCATCGCGTTCAGGCATGTGCAGGTCACACAGCACCAGGCCGACGTCCTCGTCGGCCTTGAAACGCTCGACGGCCTCGTTCGTCGAGTAGGCGGGCACGCAGTGGTAGCCCTGGCTTTCAAGAAACTCGCAGAGTTCCTCGACGATCAACGGCTGGTCATCGACGACCAGCACCTTCACTTCATGCGCAGACTTGTTCACGTTCAACTCCCTGTTCGAAACGGTCCAGCTCCGTGGCCAACACTCCGCTGGCCATTAAAAAGTAGTTGCACTTTGCGATTATGTACAAGGGCTGTTCAACGCTATTCGACCACCGGACGGTTCATTGGATCCACACACAGGTCAAAAGAAAGCCGATTAGCACATAGGGTGCGAAGGGCTGTTTGTCGCCCATTTCCTCGGCCAGGCTTTGCAGGCGCTTCTTCACCTTGGGGTTGAGCAGGGTCCACAGGCGCCGCCTCCCGAGTATCCAGGCCAGCACCGCCACCCCTGCACCGATGAAGGTGCCGAGCACGTAATCATGGCTGGTGGCCAAGGCCAGGGCGCCCATCAGCTTCACGTCTGCGGCGCCGAAACGCCCCAGCATGTAGCCGGGCAGGGTAAGCAGCATGACGATGGCCAGGGCCCAGCCGGCGTCGCTGGCGTCGGCGCCGACCCAGCTGCGGCCGGTGGCGAACAACCAGGCCAGGGCACAGGCGGCGACACCCAGGGTTAGGGTGTTGGAGATCTGACGTTCACGGACATCTTGTTGGGTGCACAAGGCAAGCCACAGCAGCAGAACAATGCTTTGCATTGGCAATTTGCCATCCCTATTCGTTGAAGGCTTCTATGCTGTCTAGCAGGGGTTCAAACGTCAGGGTAGACGCGATCATGCAAGCAAGCGCGGCAAGGCGGCAAAAAGGTGCGGCAGCCATCGAGTTCGTTGCGGTGTTCATCGTGTTCTTCGCGGTTTTCTACGGGTTGGTCAGCCACGCCTTGCCGATGCTCATGTTGCAATCGTTCAACGAGGCCAGCAGCGAAGCGGTGCGCCGCTGTGTGGCGCTGGACCCGAGCAGCCCCAGCTACGCCAGCGACGTGCAGAACCTGGCCCGCGATGTGGTGCGCCAGCAACTGGCGTGGATGCCCGGCGCACTGGACTTCCAGCCCAGCAGCGACACCCAGGTCACCTTGAGCGGCAAGCTGCTCACCGTGGCCATCGACTACCCCAGCAGCAAACTGACCAACGTCCTGCCGGTGCTGGTGTTGCCTGTGGTCGGCAACGTGCCGCGCCTGCCTGAACGCCTGCGTGCCGAAGCGAGCCTGCAACTGTGAGCGGCCTGTTCGATCGCTGGCGCGGCGGCCAGCTGGCCACCCACGAGCCGAGCCTGCCCCAGGCGGTCGGCCTGCAACTGTGGCTCGACGAGCAGGCGCGGGTGTTGCGTCTGTCAGGCCCGCTGCGCACCCTGCTGGCGTTGCCCACACAACGTGAAGCGCGGGTGCACGATTACCTGGAACCGCACAGCTGGCTGGTGCTCGAAGGCGAGCCAGGCGACTGGCAGGGGCAGCCGCTGGACCTGGATTTCCGCACGGTGCTGGGCCATGCCCTGAACACACGAGGTTGGCTGCTACGCCATGCCGAAGGGTGGTTGCTGCAACTGTTCGACATCGGCGACCTGTTGCGTGCAGGCGTGCAAGGCGGCCAGTTGCAGGCTCAGCAATTGTTGGCCACGCAACTGGGGCAGGCGCTGCGCGATTGCGGTGAGGAGCGCCTGTGCGAGGCGCTCGGCGAGCAGTTGCGGCGCCTGGCCACGCACTGGCGGCTGGAGGCCGTGCGCCTGATGCTGCACGAGGCCTCGGGATGGCGTAGCCTGGCCAGCAGCGATGATGAATGGCCCTGGGCCGAGGACGCGCGGCTGCACCCCTGGCTGGTGTCTTTGCCTGGCGAAGGGGTGGTGGATGCACGCCAGCTGCCGGAGCTGCTGGCCCTGTGCGGCGGCCTGTCGCTGTTCCTGGTGCCGTACCTGCATGGGCAGGCCGTCCAGGTGTGGCTGTTGTGCGCAGGCGGCAGCACCCTGCCCACCGCCGAAGAGGCGCAGCCGTTGCTGCAAGCACTGGCCGAGCCGTTGCTGGCCCGCCATCGCCAGCGCCAGTTGCTGCGCCAGGCCCGCCACCTCGATGAGTTGCAACGCCAGCTTGGCGCCGGTTGGTGGGAGTGGCCATTGCACGGCCCGTTGCAGCTGGACCCGACCCTGGCGGCCAACCTTGGCTTGCCATGCCAGCCCAGTACCGAGCAGTGGCTGGAGCGCCTGCATCCGGCCGACCGGGAAAACGCCCAGATGGCCTTGCAGCAGGCCCGCGAAGGCCAGGGGCTGAACCTGAGCCTGCGACTGTTGGAGGACGACAGCCTGGGCGCCCCGCGTTGGCTGCATTGGGTCGGCCAGTTGCAAGGCTGCCAGCTACGCGGCTTCCTGCTCGACATCAGCGCGCTCAAGGCCCAGGAACAGCAAGCCGGTGCCGCCCGGGCACGCCTGGAAAACCTGATCGCCAGCTCGCCGGCGGTGATCTACATCCAGCGCTATGCCGAAGGTGCGCTGCACAGTGAGTTCTTCAGCGCCAGCCTGATGCCGCTGCTGGGCTGGCCAGCCGAAAGCGAACTGGCGCGCCAGCCGGGCCTGGCCGTGCACCCGGACGACCGCCCGCTGTGGCTGGCACGTACCCGCAGCCTGCTGCGCGACGGCCAGGTGCGTTGCCGCTACCGCCTGCGTGACCAGCGCGGCGGCTACCACTGGGTGCTGGACGAGGCGCGCCTGCTGCGCAATGACCTCGGGCAGCCGGTGGAAGTGGTGGGCCTGTGGCTGGATGTAAGCGAAGCGACCGAGGCTGCCGAACGGGTACGGCAAAGCGAAGAGCGCTATCGGGTGTTGGTGGAGGACTCGCCAGCAATGATCTGCCGCTACCGCCCGGACCTGAGCCTGGTCTTCGGCAACCGGCCGCTGGCCGATCACCTGGAGTGTCAGCCTGAGCAGCTGGCGGGGGTGAACCTTGGCCAGTGGATGTCGGACAGCCAGCGCGAGGCCTTCCTCCAGCGCCTGGCCACGCTGACCCCCGAACACCCACTGAGCAGTGCGGAGATCTGCCTGGACTTGCCGGGACGAGAGCACGCCTGGTGGGTGTGGGCCGACCGTGGCCTGTTCGATGACGAGGGCCGCTTGCTGGAGATCCAGGCGGTGGGCCGAGACAACACCGAAGTGCGGCGCAGCCAACGGCAGCTGTTGCAGGGCGCGAAGATGGCGACCCTGGGCGAGCTGGCCACGGGCCTGGTGCATGAAATCAACCAGCCGCTCAACGTGATGCGCATGGCCGTGGCCAACACGCTCAAGCGCCTGGAGAACGGCGCGGCGGACGTCGACTACCTGAACGACAAGCTGCACCGCATCGAGGCGCAGGTCGAGCGCGCCGCACGGCTGGTCGAGCATATGCGGGTGTTCGGCCGCCGTTCGGAGGTGGAGCGCCAGCCCTTCGCGGCCTGGAGCGCAGTGCAGGGCGCGGTGGCACTGCTCGACGAGGGCCTGCGCAGCAAGGGCGTGACGCTGCGTATCGAGGTGCCCCAGGAGACGGTGCTGGTGCTCGGTCATCAGGACCAGCTGGAGCAGGTGCTGATCAACCTTGTCGTCAATGCCCGCGATGCCTTGCTTGGGCAGGCGCTAGGCGAGGCCTGGATCGCCGTGCACCAGCAGGTCGAGGAGGAGCAGGTGTGCCTGCGGGTCGAGGACAACGGCGGCGGTATCGACCCGCGGCTGCTGGAGCGGATCTTCGAGCCGTTCTTCACCACCAAGCCGGCGGGGGTCGGCACCGGCCTTGGGTTGTCGGTCAGCCATGGCATCGTCGAGGCCATGGGCGGGCGCCTGGTGGCCGAGAACTTTGGCGCGGGAGCCTGTTTCACAGTGACCTTGCCGGTCTACAGCACCAGCTGAGCGCGGACGTTGGCGCAACTGAGGTTGGCGCCCACCTCGGCGTTGACCAGGTCGATGCCCAGCACTTTCAGCAAGACGTTCACCAGCGGGTCGAGCAGCGGGCTGAGCAGGTTCTTGATCAGTGGTTCGAGGATGGCCTTCACGCCATCGAGCACGCCGCCGAGAATCACCAGCACCTCGCCCAGGCCACTGTTGGCGGTGGGTTTGTAGGCTTCCAAGTGGATGCCCAGCAGTGTGTCGCTAAGGCTGCCGACTACGTTGTCATTGGCGGTGCGCATGGGCAGGTAGGCGGCGGGCTGGCCGATGTTTGGCGGCTGGGCGTTGCCATTGAACACCAGCGCGCGCTCCAAAGGGCCGCTACCCAGTACCTTGCTGTTCACCCGCAGGCCGATACCGCCGCCAGCGAAGGGTACGCGCGGCTGGCAGGTGGCAGGCAGGATCAGAAAGCGTGTGCAGACCTTGGTGCCAATGTCGATCAGGGGTAGCGCCTTGATCGCCGTGGTGCCCTGGGTGAAGAACGCATCCGCTGATTCGAACCGGCCCACGGCG
>NZ_JBNNVR010000157.1:0-5145 GCF_050280645.1 Pseudomonas sp. NPDC089554 | reverse complement strand
AGCAGCGCGTACGACAGGTCGAGGAACAACCTGCCGCCCCACCACCCAAGCGCCTGACCCGCTCGCCGGCTTCGCAGCCGCACTGAACAAGCTGGACGAAGCCGGTATCGTCTACGTAGGTGCCGAAGTTGGCGCTGGCGACATCCTGGTCGGCAAGGTCACCCCGAAAGGCGAGACCCAACTGACTCCGGAAGAAAAACTGCTGCGCGCGATCTTCGGTGAGAAGGCCAGCGACGTTAAGGACACTTCCCTGCGCGTGCCGACCGGCACCAAGGGTACCGTCATCGACGTACAGGTCTTCACCCGTGATGGTGTCGAGCGCGACAGCCGCGCCCTGGCCATCGAGAAGATGCAGCTGGACGAGATCCGCAAGGACCTGAACGAAGAGTTCCGCATCGTCGAAGGCGCAACCTTCGAGCGTCTGCGTTCCGCCCTGAACGGCCAGGTGGTCGACGGTGGTGCGGGCCTGAAGAAAGGCACCGTGGTCAGCGACGAAGTACTGGACGGTCTGGAGCACGGCCAGTGGTTCAAACTGCGCATGGCCGAAGATGCACTGAACGAGCAGCTGGAAAAGGCTCAGCAGTACATCGTCGATCGCCGCCGTCTGCTGGACGACAAGTTCGAAGACAAGAAGCGCAAGCTGCAGCAGGGTGATGACCTGGCACCGGGCGTGCTGAAGATCGTCAAGGTCTACCTGGCAATCCGTCGTCGCATCCAACCGGGCGACAAGATGGCCGGTCGTCACGGTAACAAGGGTGTGGTCTCGGTGATCATGCCGGTCGAAGACATGCCGCACGACGCCAACGGTACTCCGGTCGACGTCGTACTGAACCCGCTGGGCGTACCTTCGCGTATGAACGTTGGTCAGATCCTCGAAACCCACCTGGGCCTCGCGGCCAAAGGCCTGGGCGAGAAGATCGATCGCATGATCGAAGAGCAGCGCAAGGCCGCAGAACTGCGTACCTTCCTGACCGAGATCTACAACGAAATCGGCGGTCGCCAGGAAAACCTGGAGTCGTTCAGCGACGAAGAGATCCTCGCCCTGGCGAACAACCTGAAGAAAGGCGTGCCAATGGCTACCCCGGTCTTCGACGGTGCCAAGGAGCGTGAGATCAAGGCCATGCTGAAACTGGCCGACATGCCAGAGAGCGGCCAGATGGTGCTGTTCGACGGTCGCACCGGCAACAAGTTCGAGCGTCCTGTGACCGTGGGTTACATGTACATGCTCAAACTGAACCACTTGGTGGACGACAAGATGCACGCGCGTTCCACTGGTTCCTACAGCCTGGTTACCCAGCAGCCGCTGGGTGGTAAGGCGCAGTTCGGTGGTCAGCGTTTCGGGGAGATGGAAGTGTGGGCGCTGGAAGCATACGGCGCGGCATACACCCTGCAAGAAATGCTCACAGTGAAGTCGGACGACGTGAACGGCCGTACCAAGATGTACAAGAACATCGTGGATGGCGATCACCGTATGGAGCCGGGCATGCCCGAGTCCTTCAACGTGTTGATCAAAGAGATCCGTTCTCTCGGTATCGATATCGATCTGGAAACCGAATAACACGTGACGCGAAGGGGAGTGGGGCGGTAATCGTCCCCTCCCTGCTCCGCCAGGAGGAAAGGCCTTGAAAGACCTACTGAATTTGCTGAAAAACCAGGGTCAAGTCGAAGAGTTCGACGCCATCCGCATCGGTCTGGCGTCGCCTGAGATGATCCGTTCGTGGTCGTTCGGTGAAGTTAAGAAGCCGGAAACCATCAACTACCGTACGTTCAAGCCTGAGCGTGACGGCCTGTTCTGCGCCAAGATCTTTGGCCCAGTCAAGGACTACGAGTGCCTGTGCGGCAAGTACAAGCGCCTCAAGCACCGCGGCGTGATCTGCGAGAAGTGCGGCGTTGAAGTTGCCCTGGCCAAGGTTCGTCGTGAGCGCATGGCGCACATCGAACTGGCCTCGCCGGTTGCCCACATCTGGTTCCTGAAGTCGCTGCCGTCCCGTATCGGCCTGCTGATGGACATGACCCTGCGTGACATCGAGCGCGTGCTCTACTTCGAGAGCTATGTCGTTATCGACCCGGGCATGACCACCCTGGAAAAGGGCCAGCTGCTGAACGACGAGCAGTACTTCGAAGCGCTGGAAGAGTTCGGTGACGACTTCGACGCTCGCATGGGTGCCGAGGCTGTCCGCGAGCTGCTGCACGCTATCGACCTGGAGCACGAGATTGGCCGCCTGCGCGAAGAGATTCCGCAGACCAACTCGGAAACCAAGATCAAGAAGCTGTCCAAGCGCCTGAAGCTGATGGAAGCTTTCCAGGGCTCGGGCAACCTGCCTGAGTGGATGGTCCTGACCGTCCTGCCAGTGCTGCCGCCGGACCTGCGTCCACTGGTGCCGCTGGATGGCGGTCGCTTCGCGACCTCCGACCTGAACGACCTGTATCGTCGGGTGATCAACCGTAACAACCGTCTGAAGCGCCTGCTGGATCTGTCGGCGCCGGACATCATCGTGCGCAACGAAAAGCGTATGTTGCAGGAAGCGGTCGACGCCCTGCTGGACAACGGCCGTCGCGGTCGCGCCATCACCGGCTCGAACAAGCGTCCGCTGAAGTCCCTGGCCGACATGATCAAAGGTAAGCAAGGTCGCTTCCGTCAGAACCTGCTCGGTAAGCGTGTGGACTACTCCGGCCGTTCGGTAATTACCGTAGGCCCGACCCTGCGTCTGCACCAGTGCGGTCTGCCGAAGAAGATGGCCCTGGAGCTGTTCAAGCCGTTCATTTTCGGCAAGCTGGAAATGCGTGGTCTGGCGACCACCATCAAGGCCGCCAAGAAGATGGTCGAGCGCGAGCTGCCAGAGGTTTGGGACGTTCTCGCAGAAGTCATCCGCGAACACCCCGTGCTGCTGAACCGTGCGCCGACCCTGCACCGTCTGGGTATCCAGGCGTTCGAGCCTGTGCTGATCGAAGGCAAGGCTATCCAGCTGCACCCGCTGGTCTGTGCCGCGTACAACGCCGACTTCGACGGTGACCAGATGGCCGTTCACGTGCCGCTGACCCTGGAAGCCCAGCTCGAAGCGCGCGCGCTGATGATGTCGACCAACAACATCCTGTCGCCTGCCAACGGTGAGCCGATCATCGTGCCGTCCCAGGACGTGGTTCTGGGTCTGTACTACATGACCCGCGAAGCCATCAACGCCAAGGGCGAAGGTCGCGTATTCGCCGACCTGCAGGAAGTCGACCGCGTCTTCCGCGCCGGCGAGGCTGCACTGCACGCGAAAATCAAGGTTCGTATCAACGAAACCGTGAAAGACCGTGACGGCAGCATCACCAAGAACACCCGTATCGTCGACACTACCGTCGGCCGTGCGCTGCTGTTCCAGGTAGTGCCTGCGGGCCTGCCGTTCGACGTCGTCAACCAGTCGATGAAGAAGAAGGCCATCTCCAAGCTGATCAACCAGTGCTATCGCGTGGTGGGGCTGAAGGAAACCGTCATCTTCGCTGACCAGCTGATGTACACCGGTTTCGCTTACTCGACCATTTCCGGTGTTTCCATCGGTGTTAACGACTTCGTTATCCCGGATGAGAAAGCCCGCATCATCGGTACCGCTACCGACGAAGTGAAGGAAATCGAGAGCCAGTACGCTTCCGGCCTGGTAACCCAGGGCGAGAAGTACAACAAGGTCATCGACTTGTGGTCTAAGGCGAACGACGAAGTGTCCAAGGCGATGATGGCCAACCTCTCGAAAGAGAAGGTCATCGACCGCGAGGGCAAGGAAGTCGATCAGGAGTCCTTCAACTCCATGTACATGATGGCTGACTCCGGTGCGCGGGGTTCCGCAGCCCAGATCCGTCAGCTGGCAGGTATGCGTGGCCTGATGGCCAAGCCGGACGGCTCGATCATCGAGACGCCGATCACCGCGAACTTCCGTGAAGGTCTGAGCGTACTTCAGTACTTCATCTCGACCCACGGTGCTCGTAAGGGTCTGGCGGATACCGCACTGAAGACTGCGAACTCCGGTTACCTGACTCGTCGTCTGGTGGACGTTGCGCAGGATCTGGTTGTGACCGAGATCGACTGCGGCACCGACCAGGGTCTGTTCATGACCCCGCACATCGAAGGCGGCGACGTGGTCGAGCCTCTGGGTGAGCGCGTACTGGGCCGTGTTATTGCCCGTGACGTATTCAAGCCAGGCACCGACGATGTCATCGTTCCGGCCGGTACTTTGGTCGACGAGCAGTGGGTCGAGTTCATCGAGCTGAACAGCATCGACGAAGTGGTCGTGCGTTCGCCGATCAGCTGCGAAACCCGCTACGGTATCTGCGCCAAGTGCTACGGTCGCGACCTGGCTCGCGGTCACCAGGTGAACATCGGTGAAGCGGTCGGCGTTATTGCGGCCCAGTCCATCGGTGAGCCGGGTACCCAGCTGACCATGCGTACCTTCCACATCGGTGGTGCTGCAAGCCGTACCTCGGCTGCCGACAGCGTCCAGGTGAAGAACGGCGGTATGGTTCGTCTGCACAACCTGAAGCAGGTTCAACGTGCCGATGGCAACCTGGTTGCCGTATCGCGTTCCGGTGAGTTGGCCATCGCCGACGAATTCGGTCGTGAGCGTGAGCGTTACAAGCTGCCTTACGGTGCGGTCATTTCGGTCAAGGAAGGTGAGAAGGTCGAAGCTGGCGCCATCGTCGCCAAGTGGGACCCGCACACCCACCCGATCGTGACCGAGCTGAAAGGTACCGTGACCTTCGTGGGCATGGAAGAAAACATCACCATCAAGCGCCAGACCGACGAACTGACCGGCCTGACCAACATTGAGGTGATGGACGTTAAAGATCGTCCGGCCGCTGGTAAGGAAATCCGTCCAGCGATCAAGATGGTCGATGCCAACGGCAAGGACCTGATGCTGCCGGGTACTGACGTACCTGCCCAGTACTTCCTGCCTGCCAACGCCCTCGTCGGTGTGGCGGACGGTGCGCAGATCGGCGTCGGTGACGTTATCGCGCGTATCCCGCAGGAAACTTCGAAGACCCGCGACATCACCGGTGGTCTGCCGCGTGTTGCCGACCTGTTCGAAGCTCGTCGCCCGAAAGAAGCGTCGATCCTGGCAGAAGTCAGCGGTACCATCGCGTTCGGTAAAGAGACCAAGGGCAAGCGCCGTC
>NZ_JBNNVR010000156.1:0-5223 GCF_050280645.1 Pseudomonas sp. NPDC089554 | reverse complement strand
ATCGGTGTCGCCTGATTCGCGGGCAAGCCCGCTCCTACAGGAATGGTAGAGAGCCCTGTAGGAGCGGGCTTGCCCGCGAATCAGGCAGTGCCGATCTACAGTGGCCGCGTATCTATCAGGCTCAGGCTCGACCCAGCGGTATCTTTGGCCTGACGCTTGGCCTGCGAAGCCAGGTCGGCCAGTTGCCCGGCATCCAGCCCATCGCAGGCCTCGCGACGCAACCACACCACACCGATCGATAGCGACAGCAGCGGGAAGGTCTCGCGCTGGCCCTGGCGGTTATGGGCGATGAAACACCCCGCCTCCAGGTGCTCGCTGCGATAGAAGCGCCGGCATTGCCCCAGGAACGCCTCGATCAACCCATCCAGGCGTTCGCGCCAGTTGGCCGAGCCAAGCACCAGCATGAAGTCGTCGCCGCCGATATGCCCGACGAAGTCCTGGGCCGGGTCGACGCTCTCGTTCAGGCACTGCGCCAGGCACAGCAGCACTTCATCGCCACGGGCATAGCCATAGATATCGTTGAAGGGCTTGAAGCTGTCGATGTCCACGTAGCACACGGCCGCCTCGCGGCCCTGCTCCAGCAGGCGTGCCAGGCATTGCTGGATCGGCACGTTGCCCGGCAGCAGGGTCAGCGGGTTGGCGTAGCGCGCCTGCTGGATCTTCTGCTCGGTGATCAGCTTGAGCACGTCGATCACCCGGCCCATGCCCAGGTAACGTCCACCCAGGGTGATGATGAAGTCTTCCTCGATACGCTGCCGGGCGCGGCTGGTGAGCAAGCGGCTGACCTGCTGCAACGACTGGCCACGTTCGACAGCGAGGAAGTCTTCGCTCATCAGTCGGCTGATCGGCTTGCGTGCGAACAGGTCGGTGCCAAAGGGCTTGAGCAGGGCGTCGGCCAACGAGTGGCGGTGCACGATGCCACAGGGCTGGCCCTGCTCGTCGAGCACCGCCAGGGAGTTGAGGTTGGGTTGGCGACGGAACGCCTCCAGCACCTGCAGGGTGGCGGTGTTCAGAGGCACCGCCGGCTGCTCGATCAGCAGCGCGGCCAGGTCGCCGCCATCCTCGCTCGGCGCCAGGGTATTGCCCGCTGCCGGCACTGGCAGCCCCAGGCCTTCACGCAACGGAAACTCTTGCGGGCGGCCTAGCAGGTAGCCTTGCAGCAGGTGCACGCCCATTTCGCTCAGTACCGACAGCTCTTCGCCCAGCTCGATGCCCTCGGCGATCACCTGGGCCCGCGACGCTCGGGCGATTTGCAGGATGGAGCCGACGAACTCGCGCTTGAGCGGGTCCTGGTGGATGCCATCGATGAAGTGCCGGTCGATCTTCACGTAGTCGGGGCGCAGTTCCGACCACAGGCGCAGGCTGGAGTAGCCTGCGCCAAGGTCGTCCAGGGCAATCGAAAAGCCCATGTCGCGGTAGTGGTGCAGGGCGGTGGAGAGCAGCTGGAAATCGTCGGTGGGGGTCTGCTCGGTCAGCTCGATCACCACCCGGCTCGGCGACAGGCCGACCTGCTCGAGCATTTTCAGCGTGCGCCCGGACGGGTAGTGCGGCTCGAGCAAGGACTCCGGCGAGACGTTGAGGAACAGCTTGCCCTCGAGCCCCAGTTCGCTGAAACGCCGACAGGCGGTTTCCCGGCACAGTGCCTCCAGCTCACCCAGGCGTCCGGCATGGCGGGCGATGGCGAACAGGTTCAGGGGCGAGTGCAGCGGGCTGTTGGATGGCCCACGGCTGAGCGCTTCGTACCCCAGAATGCGCCGTTCGGTCAGGCAGACAATCGGTTGGAACAGGCTGTGGACGCTACGTTGAGCCAGAATGGCGCCCAATGCGCTGAGCTGTTCGGTGACGGTCATGGACGGCTTCCTGAAAATGAAAAGGCCAGACGTTCTTCACGTCCGGCCCTTCTATTTCACGACAGTGCAATGACTGTTTGATGACAGGTCACACTATTTTGCCATCACCCGATTTCACTTCTTGGCCACCGACGAACTCAGGCTCAGGTAGTCGAGCAGGATGCGCCCGGTTTCGGACAAGTAGGCGTCGTCTTCCGGCTTGGTGTCGTCTGGTTCGGTAGGCAGCGCGTCCTCGTCTTCCTTCTTCAGTTCCTTGAGCGGCTCTTCGCCCTTGGCCTTGCGCCGCACGTTTTCGAGCGCCAGTTGCTTGGCCTCGATTTCATCGTGGCGGGTGCGGCGGTCCTGTTCGTTGAGGCTGACGGTCTTCTCGTTCATCAGCTTCTGGGTCAGGGCCAGGCGGTCGCGAATGTAGGCGAACTCCGGGTCCTTGGCGCTGCGCGCGTCATGGCGTGCCTTGAGCTGGGCCAGGAACGGCTTGAACGGGTCGGCGGCCGGGCGTACCACAGGGCGAATAGTGTCCCATGGCATGGCTTCAGGCAGCGCGCTTTCGCCGATTTCCTTGGTGTCGATGATCGACGGGTAGTCGATGTCCGGCAGTACGCCCTGGTGCTGGGTGCTCTGGCCGGAGACGCGGTAGAACTTGGCCAGTGTCAGCTTCAGCTCGCCGTGGTTGAGCGGCTGGATGGTCTGCACGGTGCCCTTGCCGAAGGTCTGGCCACCGATGACCAAGGCGCGGTGGTAGTCCTGCATGGCGCCAGCGAAAATCTCCGAGGCCGAAGCCGACAGGCGGTTGACCAGCAGCGCCAGCGGGCCTTTATAGAAGGCGCCGGGGTTCTCGTCCTCGAGCACGTCCACGCGGCCGTCGCTGTTGCGTACCAGCACCGTCGGGCCTTTCTCGATGAACAGGCTGGTGAGTTCGGTGGCTTCCTGCAGCGAGCCGCCGCCGTTGTTGCGCAGGTCGATGACCACGCCGTCGACCTTCTCTTGTTGCAGTTCGGTCAACAGCTTCTTCACGTCGCGCGTGGTGCTCTTGTAGTCCGGGTCGCCCGCGCGGTAGGCCTTGAAGTCGAGGTAGAAGGCCGGGATCTCGATGATGCCCAGCTTGTAGTCGCGGCCATCCTGCTTGAGCTTGAGCACCGATTTTTTCGCCGCCTGCTCTTCGAGCTTCACCGCTTCACGGGTGATCGGCACGATCTTGCTGGTTTGATCGTTTGGCGCGTTGCTCGCCGGAATCACTTCCAGGCGCACCACCGAGCCTTTCGGGCCGCGGATCAGCTTGACCACTTCGTCCAGGCGCCAGCCGACCACGTCGACCATTTCCTTGTCGCCCTGGGCCACGCCGATGATCTTGTCGGCCGGTGCCACCAGCTTGGTCTTGGCCGCAGGGCCTGCCGGCACCAGGCGCACGATCTTGACCTGGTCGTTGTCGCTTTGCAGCACCGCGCCGATGCCTTCGAGCGACAGGCTCATGTTGATGTCGAAGTTCTCGGCGTTGTCCGGCGAGAGGTAGTTGGTGTGCGGGTCGTAGGACTGCGCGAAGGTGTTGATGTAGGCCTGGAAGATGTCTTCGGCGCGGGTCTGGTCAAGGCGCGACAGTTGGTTCTTGTAGCGCTTGGTCAGGGTTTCCTGGATCTGCTTGGTGTCCTTGCCGGCGATCTTCTGGCGCAGCACTTCGTCCTTGACGCGTTTGCGCCACAGGTCGTCGAGCTCAGCCTCGTTCTTCGCCCAAGGGGCCTCCTTGCGGTCGACCAGCAAGGTTTCCTTGGCGTTGAAGTCGATCTTGTCAGCGCCCTTGGCAAGTTCCGCCAGAGCGAAGTCCAGGCGCGATTTGACCCGGTTCAGGTAGCGCTTGTAGATGGTGAAGCCGGGGTCGAGGTTACCGCTTTTGAGGAAGTCGTCGAACTGGGTCTTCCACTTGTCGAACTCGGCGATGTCGGCGGCGGTGAAGTAGCTGCGTGCAGGGTCGAGCAGCTTGATGTAGCTGTCGTAGATGATGACCGAGCGCGCATCGTCCAGCGGCGGCTTGCTGTAGTGGTGGCGCTTGAGCAGCTCGACCACGTTGAGGCTGGCGACGATTTCGTCACGGTCCGGCTGCAGGCTTTCCCACTTGTTGGCGGCGGCCGCATTGCCACCGAGCGCGAGGCTGCCGAGACCGATCATCATCGCGAGGGCAGTGCTGGGGAGGAAATGCTTCATGCTGATTCGACGTGTGGGCAATTGATCACGCATAGTAGGCCGTCTTTTCCGTTCGCCGGTTCCATGGAACCGGCCAAATACTGCAAAAAGCCTGGGGCAAGCGTTCCCAGGCTCAGTCATGACTCAACTATGGAGGCACTGTGAAGGCATTGCAAGGCGTTGACGGACATGTTGCCTGGGTCGAGGCCGAGCGCCCGGCCTGCGATGCAGGGCAGGTGCGCATACGCGTGGCTGCTGCGGGGTTGAACCGTGCCGACCTGCTGCAACGTGCCGGCCTCTACCCGCCGCCGCCGGGTGCCAGCCCGTACCTGGGGCTGGAGTGCGCGGGAGTGATCGAAGAGGTTGGCGCCGGTGCCGACTGGCGCGTCGGTGACCGCGTGTGTGCCTTGCTGGCCGGTGGCGGCATGGCCGAGGAAGTGGTGGTCGATGCACGTCATGTGTTGCCGGTGCCTGAAGGCCTGAGCCTGCACGAGGCAGCGGCTATCCCTGAGGTGTACGCCACGGCCTGGTTGAACATCTTCCAGCTCGGCGGCCTGAAGCCGGGTGAGAAGGTACTGGTGCATGCTGGCGCCAGCGGCGTGGGCTCGGCGGCGATCCAGCTGTGCAAGGCCTTTGGCAACCCGGTCTGGGTCAGTGTCGGCTCCCCCGAGCGGCTGGCTTACTGCGAGGCACTGGGCGCGACGGGCGGTGCGGTGCGAAACCATGATCTGGAAGCACTGGAGGGCTTTGCGCCGTTCGATGTGATCCTTGACCCGGTCGGCGCAGGCTATGGTGAACTGAACCTCAAGCTACTGGCGCGTGATGGGCGCTGGGTGATCATTGGCCTGATGGGCG
Source organism: Pseudomonas sp. NPDC089554 (assembly GCF_050280645.1). Taxonomy (NCBI): domain Bacteria; kingdom Pseudomonadati; phylum Pseudomonadota; class Gammaproteobacteria; order Pseudomonadales; family Pseudomonadaceae; genus Pseudomonas; species Pseudomonas sp. NPDC089554. The sequence goes on along the minus strand of NZ_JBNNVR010000156.1, from coordinate 343 downwards.
GGCGCAAGGTCGAACTGGACCTGGCGCTGGTACTGGGCAAGCGTCTGGAGATCACCGGCTCGACCTTGCGCAACCGTGACGATGGGTTCAAGGCCGAGTTGCTGCGCGAGCTGGCGCAGCAGGTGTGGCCGCTGTTCGCCGAGGGGCGGTTGTCGGCGCAGTTGGTCGACACCTACCCGGTAGCGTTCGCCGAGGCGGCGTATGCGGAGCTGGCCAGTAACCAGGTGGCGGGGAAGCTGGTGTTGGTGATCGATCCGGCATTGGTCTAGGTCTGTGCCGGCCTCTTCGCGGGCAAGCCCGCTCCTACAGGGTTCAGCACAATCCCTGTAGGGGCGGGCTTGCC
>NZ_JBNNVR010000155.1:0-5467 GCF_050280645.1 Pseudomonas sp. NPDC089554 | reverse complement strand
GTTCGAGGTCAACAACATCGCCGACGAAATCGCTGCCCGTGGCCACCAGCATAGCTGCAAGGTGATGATCCTGGCCGAGGAAGCGGCCGGCTCCGCCTGTACGACCCGAACAAGGACGAAACCCGCTCCATGCGCAGCAAGGAGGAAGCCAACGACTACCGTTACTTCCCCGACCCTGACCTGCTGCCGGTGGTCATCGAGCCGAGCTTCCTCGACAGCGTGCGCGCCGCCCTGCCGGAGCTGCCGCCGCAGAAGGTCGAGCGCTTCCAGAGCCAGTACGGCCTGTCGGCCTACGACGCCAACGTGCTGGCCTCCAGCCGCGAGCAGGCCGACTACTTCGAGAACGTGGTGAAGATCGGTGGCGATGCCAAGCTGGCCGCCAACTGGGTCATGGTCGAGCTGGGCAGCTTGCTGAACAAGCTGGGCGTGGAGATCGACCAGTCGCCGGTGAGTGCCGAGCTACTCGGTGGCATGTTGCTGCGTATTCGCGACAACACCATCAGCGGCAAAATCGCCAAGACCGTGTTCGAAGCCATGGCCGCCGGTGAAGGCGATGCCGACAGCATCATCGAAAGCAAAGGTCTCAAGCAGGTCACCGATACCGGTGCGATCGACAAGATGCTCGACGAAATGCTCGCCGCCAATGCCGAGCAGGTCGAACAGTACCGCGCCGCCGACGAGGCCAAGCGCGGCAAGATGTTCGGCTTCTTCGTCGGCCAGGCCATGAAGGCGTCCAAGGGCAAGGCTAACCCGGGGCAAGTGAACCAATTGCTCAAGGCCAAGCTCGAAGGGTAAGCCCAATCGCGGGGCAAATTTGGCACCGGTTGGCCTTGGTTTATTGGCTGGCTGCACCGGCCTCTTCGCGGGCAAGCCCGCTCCTACAGGTTCAGTGAAACCCTTGTAGGAGCGGGCTTGCCCGCGAATGGGCCACCGCCCTGCGCGCCCCCCAACGCGGAGCCAACACCAGCATGCGGCAAACTCTTGGAGCGCTGACGCTCTTCTCCCTCCTGGCCGGCTGCGCCAGCCACGACATCGACCCCAGCGGCTACGACCAGACCGGCGTTGCCTCCTATTACGGCGCCCGCCACCACGGCAAGCGCACCGCCAGCGGCGAACCCTTCAACCAGCATGGCCTGACCGCGGCCCACCGCAGCCTGCCCTTCGGCACCCGCGTGGTGGTCACCAACCTCAGCAACCAACGCAGCGTGGTGGTGCGCATCAACGACCGCGGCCCACATATTCGTGGCCGGTTGATCGACCTTTCCCGCGCGGCGGCAGAAAAAATCGGCATGGTCCGTAGCGGAACGGCGCGCGTCCGGGTACAAGGTCTGAGCGACTGACCCTAGCGGAGCCACCACCATTTTCGACTTGGCCACCCTCCCCACCTTCAGCCTCCTGCAACTGGGCTTCGGCCTGGTATTGCTGGTCATCGGCGCCGAGCTGCTGGTGCGCGCCGCCCTGCGCCTGGCCGGGCGCCTGCATGTTCGGCCGCTGATCATCGGCCTGAGCCTGGTGGCCTTCGGCAGTACCGCGCCGCAACTGACCGTCAGCTTGCAGGCCGCCTACCAGGGCGCGCCCGACGTGGCGCTCGGCAGCGTGGTGGGCAGCAATATCTTCAACGTCCTGGTCATCTTGGGGCTCGCGGCGCTGATCATTCCCTTGCGGGTATCTCGCCAACTGGTGCGCCTGGACATCCCGCTGATGATCGCTGCCAGCGCACTGGTGTACCTGCTGGCTGCCAACGGCGAACTAGGGCGCCTGGAAGGCGCGCTGCTGCTGGCAGGCCTGGTCGGCTACCTGGCGATGCTCTGGCACCAATCGCGCCACTATGCACGCACCTACCCCGCGCCCGAGGCGCTGCACATCAGCCCGGCGCGGTTCTGGGGCAAGGCGCTGACACAGGCGTTTCTGGGCTTGCTGCTATTGAGCCTGGCGGGGCACTTGCTGCTCGAAGCTGCGGTGGAAGTAGCCACCGACCTGGGGCTTTCGGAGCGCGTCATCGGCCTTACCGTGGTTGCCGTGTGCACCTCGCTGCCAGAACTTGCCGCAGCGCTGGTCGCCGCCTTGCGCGGGGAGCGGGAGATCGCCGTGGGCACAGTGATCGGCAGCAACCTGTTCAACCTGCTCGCCGTGCTGGGCCTGACCGCGCTGATCACCCCGCAGCCGCTTTCCATCTCGCCCAATGCGCTGGCATTCGACCTGCCGGTGATGCTCGGCGTGGCTGCCTTGAGCCTGCCGGTGTTCTATTCCGGCTACCGCGTCACCCGCGCCGAAGGCCTGGTGTTCCTGTGCCTGTACCTGGTCTACGGCCTGCACATCGTCGCCTTCACCACCGGCATGCCGCTGGCGGGCCGCCTGGAGCAGCTCATGCTGTTCTACGTCCTGCCGCTACTGGCGCTGGTGCTGCTGTACACCACCGTGCGCGCCTGGCGCCGCCAACACTGAGGAGCAAACATGGCTGATATCGACAAGAAAGCCGGCGAGCAGGTGCGCCGCCAAGTAATGGGCGATGCCTTCGTCGACCGCGCCCTGGGCAACGCCAACGAGTTCACCCAGCCGCTGCAGGATTTCGTCAACGAGCATGCCTGGGGCAGCGTCTGGTCCCGCGAAGGCTTGCCACTGAAGACTCGCAGCCTGATCACCCTGGCTGCACTGACCGCGCTGAAATGCCCACAGGAGCTCAAGGGCCACGTGCGTGGCGCATTGAACAACGGCTGCACGGTGGAGGAGATTCGCGAGGCGTTGCTGCACTGCGCGGTGTATGCGGGGGTGCCAGCGGCCATCGATGCGTTCCGTGCGGCGCAGGAAGTGATCGACAGCTATCAGGCTTGAGACCGCGCCGCCTTCTTCGCGGCAAGCCCGCTCCTACAGGGGTTCGCAATACCTGTAAAAGCGGGCTTGCCCGCGAAGAAGGCGACGCATCAGCCCAGGGTCAAACCTTGGCCTGACGCTTCTTCTTCAGGCGGAACGCCACCCAAAGCGCTGCGATCCACAGCGGGATCAGCATCACCGAGATGCGCACCGGCGGCGTCAGGTACATCACCACCAAAATCAGCACGATGAACGCCAGGCACAGGTAGTTGGTCACCGGGTGCCCCCAGCTCTTGTAGAACGGCGTTTCACCCGCAGCCAGCTTGGCCTTGCGGAACTTCAGGTGGGTGATGCTGATGCTCGCCCAGTTGATCACCAGTGCCGACACCGCCAGGGCCATCAGCAGGCCGAAGGCCTCGCCCGGCATCAGGTAGTTGATGACCACGCAAAGGCCTGTGGCCAGCGCCGAGACGCCCAACGCCACCAGCGGCACGCCGCGACGGCTGACCTTGAGCAGTTGGCGCGGCGCATCGCCCTGGCTGGCCAGGCCGAACAACATGCGGCTGTTGGCATAGACGCAGCTGTTGTAGACCGACAGCGCTGCGGTCAGCACCACGACGTTGAGAATCGTGGCCACCAGGCTGCTGTCCAGCTCATGGAAGATCATCACGAACGGACTACCGCCCTGCACCACCTTCTGCCAGGGGTACAGCGACAGCAGCACGGCCAGGGCGCCGATGTAGAAGATCAGGATGCGGTAGACCACCTGGTTAGTGGCCTTGGGGATGCTCTGGCGCGGGTTTTGCGCTTCGGCCGCGGTGATACCCACCAGCTCCAGGCCGCCGAACGAGAACATGATCACCGCCATGGCCATGATCAAACCGGTCACGCCATTGGGGAAGAAACCGCCGTGCTGCCAAAGGTTCGCCACGCTGGCCTCGGGGCCGCCCTGGCCGCTGCTGAGCAGCCAGGCGCCGAAGACGATCATGCTGATGATGGCGACCACCTTGACCAGCGAGAACCAGAACTCCATCTCGCCGTACACCTTCACCTGGGTCAGGTTGATGGCGTTGATCACCACGAAGAAGATCGCCGCCGTCGCCCAGGTGGGGAAGTCCGGCCACCAGTACTGCACGTAGATGCCCACGGCGGTCAGTTCGGCCATGCCGACCAGCACATAGACCACCCAGTAGTTCCAGCCCGAGACGAAGCCTGCGAACTCGCTCCAGTAGTGGTGGGCGAAGTGGCTGAAGCTGCCAGCGACCGGCTCTTCGACCACCATTTCACCCAGCTGGCGCATGATGAAGAAGGCCATCAGGCCTGCGATGGCGTAGCCCAGCAGGATAGAAGGGCCGGCCAGCTGGATGGTCTGGGCAACGCCCAGGAACAGGCCGGTGCCGATGGCCCCGCCCAGCGCGATCAGCTGGATATGACGGTTTTTCAGCCCGCGCTGTAAACGCTCGGGCGTGCTCTGGTCTTGCATGAAGTGTCCTTTAGCTCAAGGAGGCAGTGTTATTGGAATAGTGGGCCGCCAGCATCTAGATCCATCCGCCCCACTGCAAGATGAAGATGCCGATATTGGTGGTGATCGCCGCCATCAGCGTGGTGATCACGATGATCGACGCCGCCAGCTCGTGGTTGCCGTTCGCCGCCCTGGCCATTACATAGCTGGCCGCCGCGGTCGGGCTGCCGATGTAGAGGAACAGGATACCCAGCTCCGCCCCGCGAAACCCGCACAGCCAAGCCCCCAAGGTGCCCAGCAGGGGCATCCAGACCATCTTCACCAGGCTCACGTCGACCGCCAGCTTGCCACTGTCGCGCAACGCTGCCAGCGACAAGGTGCCGCCGATGCAGATCAACGCCAGGGGCAGGGTCATCTGCGCCAGGTAATCGCCGGAGGTCAGCAGCCAGTTGGGCAACGGCACCTGGCCGTAGGCCATGGGCGTGGCGACCAGCACACTGATGATCAGCGGGTTGCTGAAGATGCTCTTGCAGATGCTCCAGGGGTCGGACTTCAAGCTTGGGCTGTAAACGGCCAGGACCACGGCGGACAGCGAGTTGTACAACAGGATCACCAACCCGGCCAGCACCGCCCCCAGGGATATACCGTAGTCGCCGTACAAACTGGCCGCCAAGGCCAGGCCGATCACGCCATTGTTTCCGCGAAAAGCGCCCTGGGTATAGATACCCCGGTCTTCAGGCGGGCAGCGCCATATCGCCAGGCCCCAGGACATGGCAAAACCCACCACGGTGGCGGCGATGAAGTAGAGGATGACGCCGGGCTGGATCGCCGAAGACAGGTCGGCGTGGTAGATGCCGAGGAACAGCAGCGCCGGCATGCACACGTTGAACACCAGCGATGAGGCGACCCGGCTGAAGTTGTCGTCGATCAGTCCGATGCGCTTGAGCAGGATGCCCATGAACAGCATGGCGAACACCGGAGCCGTGATGTTCAGCGTCTGGATGAGAAGAGCGAGCATTGCGCGCGATCCTGGGGGTGGTTGCCGTTAGGGAGCTAATGATACGCCAGTGGCAAGGGATTGCGCGTGGTGGAGGCCTGAAAATCGGCGGTGGCCTCTTCGCGGGCAAGCCCGCTCCTACAGGTTTCCCAGCGCCCCGGTAGGGGGGGGGGTTGCCGCGGCTTGGGGCACCCCCC